>CAYXEE010000219.1:0-4623 GCA_964463935.1 uncultured Chitinophagaceae bacterium
AGAAAAAGCAACAGAAAAAAAATGTAATATCACGTATGCAACAAACAAAACAAATAACGCCGATGACAAAATTATTTTTCTTCACGCTCAGCGCAACATTATTATTTATTAACGCCGATTGTAAAAAAGATATAGTTGACCCGCCAAACAACCCTTTGCAACTAACAGTAGAAGATGTTAGTTGTATAGAAGCAACGCTCAAAATTTCTCTGGCACACAGCGAGCAAAACAGGAATGTAATTGTAAAAAGAAACGACTCAATAATATTTTCAATTACATTAACAAAAGCAGACTCCGTAGTAACAGACGCAAACCTTTTACCGCAAAAAACATACACATACACAGCAACAGCAGGAAGTTGGAAAGCGACGACGCAAGCAACAACGCAAGATACAACCTCGCACCAAATACAATGGCAATTGCCGGATACGCTTGGAGCGCAAGGAGTAATACGAGATGTGTGGGTATTTTCTAAAACGGATGCGTGGGCGGTGGGAGAAATATATTTAGCAGATAGCAGCGGAAAGATTGACGGAAGCAACCCGTATAATGCAGCGCATTGGAATGGTAATAGTTGGACGGTAAAACAGATATTGGTAAAAGATTTTGGAAATGGAACTGGATACATTCCATTGCAGGCAATATTTGCTTTTGGGGCAAAGGATATTTGGTTTGCGAGTTCATCAGATTTTATTCATTGGGACGGAATGCAATTTAGTTCTAAAGCATTTTTTGCTCTGCAATTACCTTTTGAAGGACAGGTTAGAAAAATCTGGGGAACTAGCCCGAACAATCTCTATTGTGTAGGAAGAACAGGGGCAATTTATCACTATACTAATCCGGGCACATGGACAAAAATGGAGAGCAACACGACAGTAGATTTAGAAGATATTTGGGGAATAGATGAAACGCATATTTGGGCAACTGGGACGACGACGAGCGATGGAAAATGTGTAGTGTTGCAGTACGATGGCAAACAATGGAAAACAATTTATGATAATGCAAATAAACCGTTGAATGAGATTTATGGATTTAAGACCGTTTGGAGTGGCAAAAGTAATAATATTTTCCTAGCAGGTGATGCGTTTACAAGCGAATTAAATGTTACTACAAAAAACATTAAAAAATTGATAACAATATACAGCGCTGGGTTGCTTATCGAATCCGAGGTAAGAATAATCGGGATATTGTTCAAGTTGGCGATGCAGGCGATGTAATACACTTTAATGGTGCTGCTTGGTATTTATATAGAGAATTATTTAATGCAGAAACAGCTCGATATAAAACAGTATCTGTTTCAAATGATTTTATATGTATTGGTGGTTATTTATATATCGGGTTAAGTGGAAAACCAGTAGTAGTACGGGGCTACAGATAAAATAAAAAACAAGTGCGGCGCTATCAACACCGCACCTGATGCAACAGCAAACATAAAGCGTTAGAGCCGGCAAAGCTTCTTTTCTTCCTAAAGGAAGAAGTGCGCCTTTTTGTTTGCAAATTCTGCAAAGGAGGTTATATGAAATATAACGATTCGTAAAAAAGATACGCTGTATTTTTTCTCTCGTGTACTGATTCAACAGAAATCGTACTTTTTGAAAAAATAATTTTGTAGAATGATTGTTCATAAAATTGCGAAAGTTAATAGTTTTTGCAAAAACACTTCCTGCAGCGAAAACAAATCAGTTACAAAGGAACAAGCGTTGTAACAGAATACGTGCTTGAAAAAAAACTATCCGAATCCCTGCGAAGAAAAACCTGACAGGTCTTCCGCCAAAAGATGAAGCAAGGCGTACAGGTGAAGACCTGTTAGGTTTGCGTGTTTCACTCAAAATTTATGATGCGCTTGGGCGAGAAGTTGCAGCGCTGGTGAATGAAAAAAAATATCTCTCGCCGTTTCGCAATTAGATTACATCGTTTTTTGATCTTTTATTCTCTTAAAAATTACAAAATGCTCGCCGTAGCGAATCGGCTGAGAATATTGTTCGTACTTTAATTCGGATAATGCTTTTTGTATCTCCCGCGGATAGAGCCGAATATTCACTTCGCCGATTATTCCGTTGCTGCTTTTCGTCAGCGCAACGGAAAATTGTTGTACTACTTCGCTAAACTGTAATCCGGCTTGAAGCATTTTTAGTGCAGAATCCGCCGCATCCGGCGATACGCAAACAATTTCTCCCAGAGTCATTAAAATTGGTTCGGCATATTGAATCACTGCTGTTTGGCGCACCCAAATTCGTATCGGTTTGTTTTGAAAATATGCCGGCGCATATTTCCATTGTTTAATAGATTCGCACAGCAGCGAATCCCAAGTTGAATTTCCGGTCGGATTCAACAATTCTACAAAACGTACTGCGCCGTTTTCCGTAATAAGAACTTTCATTTCAATTTTACTGCCGGAGCGCGCTGTTCGTTCGGGAATAACAGGAAATGGATATTGAGCAAGAAGCTGCGGCGGAGTTATATCGGTTGCCGCCTGTTCTGTTGTAGAGCAAGCAGAAAATAAGAGAACGCAAAAAAATAAAAACAGAGATTTCATTACGCGCCTTCTTTCTTAGATTGCTGTACAAATGTAGCGTATTTCTAAAGAAGAAAGCAAGCGCGCGAAAATTATTTTTTTAGCGAGGTTTTGAAATTTCCGTCATTATTTCAATTTCATTTGTTCCCGGAAACATATCCAACGGAACGGCTTGTAGTACAGAATAGCCGAATTTCTTCCATTGCGTTAATTCTTTTTCAATAATCTCGCTGTTGCAGAAAATGTGAACAATTTTTTCAGGATTTTGCGCGGCAAGAAATTCAATAACGCCCTCGCTTGTTCCGCTGCGCGGCGGATCGAGTAAAAGTTTAATATTATTTTTGCGCTGTTTGAAAAATCGCGGAAGATTTTCTTCTGAAATATTTGCCGGAAAAAATCTGGCGTTGGAAATTTTATTTCGTACGGCGTTCTCTTTTGCATCGTCAATAGATTGATGCGAAAGTTCAATGCCGATAGTTTCGCGCACGTTTTCCGCAAGACAAATGGAAAAAATTCCGTAGCCGCAATACAGATCGTACAGCGTATCTTCTGCTTGTAATTGAAGCATTTGATTTGCGGATGAAATGAAACTCGGCAGTATGGAATGATTGGTCTGCGAAAATGAAAGAGGCGAATGAAGGAATTTTTTTCCCTCAACGGAATGAAAAATTTTTCCTTTCCCGAAAATTTTCTGAATGGAAATTTTACTGTTCCGTTTTGCATCGGAAGAAAGATAATAGCGCGAGCGCTCTTCATCAATAAACGCAAAGATACTGGAAACTGCCGCTGAATGTTTGGTAAGATATTTTGAAAGTTGATTTAATTCTTTCCGCGCAAAAGAAGAATTATCGTTCACATTAAAAATTACCGTCAGTTCGGCGACTCCTTTTACAACAACATAATTAAACATTGCGCCGATTTCATTGTTGCGCGGCAGTTGTAAGTATGATTGTATTTTTTGATAGATAAAATTATGTTCGTTCGGTTCAATCGCGCATTCGCCGATATTCATTGCGAAACTTTTATGTGTATCATCGTCAACGCCAATCAATCCTAAAACGTATTTTTCTTTCGAGATAAAAAATTTTCTTTTTGAAATTACGCGGTAATTTCTTCCCAGAGGAGAAGGAACAATCGGCGAAATTGGGATGCCGATTTTCAATGAATCCCAAAATTCTGAAATAGCATTGTTTTTAACGCTTAATTCCGTTTCATACGTAAATGCGTTTGCATAGCAGAGCGGGCATCGTTCACCACGCAGTGTTTGACATTCTCCTGCATTGAGTTTTCGTTCCGGAAGTTTATTGTAATTTTTGGCAAAAATTTCAGCAAGTGATAACGACATAAATTCTTTCAATCAGTAATGAGTTGCTTTCAACTTACGCTAATTGTTCTTACATTTCAATAATTCTATGAATTTTTATCGAAAAATAAAGAAACAAGTTAGTCCGAAAAATATTTTTGAAAAAGCAAAAGAGAATCCGGTTTTTGCGTTTATTCTTGTTGTTTCGGGCATTGTCTTGCTGTATGTTTTTTTTAACAGCAACGGAATTTACCAGCGGATAAAATTGGAAAATCAGAAAAAAGAAATTCTTGAAAAAATTCAAACCGCAGAAGATGAACATAAAAAACTGCAGGAACATTCCAAAGCGTTGGAGGGCGATAAAAAAGCAATTGAAAAAGTAGCGCGCGAAAAATACGGAATGGTGCGCGAAGGAGAAAAAGTGTACAAAGTAGCTCCGAAGAAATAAATTGTAATTATCAGATTATCAAATTATCAGATTATCAAATTATCAAATTATCAGATTATCAGATTATCAAATTTTCAAATTTTCAGACTATTGATTCCATAATTTACGGGCTAAGAAATTATTGTATTAAAGGAATATTTATGGCTATTACAAAATTTGAAGAAATGAAGGTTTGGCAAGATGCGAGAGAATTAGTAAAAGAAATTTACAAAGTATCAAACAATACCGGCTTTGCTAAAGATTTTGGTTTGCGCGATCAAATTCGCCGAGCAAGCGTTTCAATAATGTCCAATATTGTTGAAGGTTACGAACGAGATAGCAATCGTGAGTTTACAAAATTTTTAACGTATGCAAAGG
>CAYXEE010000220.1:0-4622 GCA_964463935.1 uncultured Chitinophagaceae bacterium
GTGGACTCCATCTGCTTAACTTTTTTAGGTGTATTTAAGCTCTGCGTAACTTCAGTTATTTATTATTTTTCACGCAACGGCGCAAAGAAATAGAAGTTTTATTGCTTAAAGAAAAGATAATCGAAAGAATGAAAATTGCAAGAAAAGAAATTACTGTTGTTTCTTGAAAAATGATTACGCAGATTAACTTTACAAACAATGAAACAAAAACATTTTTACATTTTAATTGCGGTCGTAATAATCAGCCGCATTCCTTTACTGTTTAATGGTTTCGGCGCAGACGGCGATGCGTGGCGAATTGCGCGAACATCATTAGATTTGTGGAACAACGGCGCGTATCGCATTTCAAGAATTCCCGGATTTCCTCTGTACGAATTTTTGAATGCGCCGATTATCGGAATGTTTGGTTCTCTCGGCGCAAATATTGCAACGCTTGCAGTATTTATTGTTTCCATTTTTCTTTTCAAAAAAATTATTGAGCGATGGAATATTCCGCATCAAAACATAGCGCTGATTCTTTACGCATTGTTGCCGATTCTTTGGAAAAATTCTGCGCTCACAATGGACTATGCGTGGGGATTATGCGGAATACTTGCTTCGCTTCTCTGCATTACAAACCGTAAATTTGTTTTAGCAGGCGTTCTTCTCGGACTTGCCGCCGGCGCTCGATTAACGCATCTTGTTTTTATTTTCCCTTTCTTTTTTCTTTTCGATAAAGCGGAAAGAAGATTCTTTGTTCTATTTGCACTCTCCGCATTTATTGGCGCAATTATTTGTTATGTTCCAATTTTATTTTCGCAAAATTTTTTTCCGTTGTTGTCCGACTATAATCATGAAGTACGCGGCGCAACATTGATACGGCGAATCGGTTTTATCGGATATCGTTTCATATATTCTTTCGGGCTTTTAGGATTTGTATATTGCGGTTACATAATTATCCGCGCGAAAAAAAAAATAACCGCCTTAAAACAAGAAAATTTTTTTACTGTTTCTGCTGTTTCTATCATTACAACGGTTTTCATTTTTTGCCTGCTTCCCGATGAACGGGAATATCTGATTCCGATGATGCCGTTTGTAATTATTGCGCTTGCTATGCTCGCAACAAAAACAGAATTTATTATTGCCTCGGCGTTGCTTATTTCGTATTCGTTTATTTCAATTGATGTTATCAGGCACAATATTGTTTCGCCTTCTCCGCGCCTCTCTCTGCAGCAAGGATTTGTTGCAAAAGAATATATTGACCGAAAAAATTTTTCTGAATGGCGGGAAAAAGTTTCCAGATTTTCTGTTCCCGATTCTTCGTTTATTATGATTGGAACCGGACCGATGTTCTGGTTGGAAAATCCGAATGCTGCCGCCGATGAACTGTTGGAAGCGGAACTGCGTCAAGATTGCAGCCGCTCTTTACTGTGGAATAATGTGTTTTATGCGTACGGATTAAATAAGAATCAATTGGAAGAATATAAACGCAATGGGTTTCGAATGTATTATATTGATTCTATGAAAGATTATTTAGAATCATTTATCGGCTATAAACTTGACGATGCAAACGTAAAAGAAATTCGGATACAGTAAAATAAAAAAGCCCGCAAACTATTGCGGGCTTGTATTTCCAAAAAAATATTTTTTACGTCCGCTTATGAATAATATCATTCACTAAATTTGTTGTCGTACGAAAATCGATTTTTCCGCTTGCCATCTGGGGAAGTTCTGCAACAACAACAAAGTTTTTCGGCAGAGCAATGTTCGGCAGCTGCTCGGACATTTTTTTCAAAATTTCTTTCTCTTCAATCGGCTGAGTAATGGCTGCAACAATGCGCGCTCCCTTCATTTGGTCCGGCACTTCAACAACGCACACGCGGGTTCCTTCAGGAACAAGTTTTTCTAAAACATCTTCCACTTTAATAAGCGAAACCATTTCGCCGCCGATTTTAACAAACCGTTTTAATCTTCCTACGTGCCAAAGATATCCATCTTCATCCATCCAGCCCATATCGCCGGTATCATAATACCCGTGGCGGATTGCAAGGGATGTTTGTTCGAAATCGTCAAAATATCCTTTCATCACGTTATCGCCTTTCACAAGAATTTTTCCGGTTTCGCGCGTTTTA
Source organism: uncultured Chitinophagaceae bacterium (assembly GCA_964463935.1). Taxonomy (GTDB): domain Bacteria; phylum Bacteroidota; class Ignavibacteria; order UBA10030; family UBA8401; genus JACFMZ01. The sequence continues at coordinate 2,112 of CAYXEE010000220.1, forward strand.
CATTCCTGTCCTGTTTCGTAATTTTCAATTCGTACTTTAACTCCGGGTAGCGTTTTGCCGCAGCTTCCGGGACGGTTATTTTGAATAGTATTTACTGTTAATCCGGGCGAAGTTTCAGTTGTTCCGTACGCTTCTAAAAGTACTTTATTGTGCTTTTCCAAATATCCTTTGCGCAAGGAATCGGGACATTTATCTGCGCCGCAAATCATTATTCGGCACGTTTCAAAATCGCCGGGAGAAGATTTTGCAAGATAACCCCAGAAGAAGCTTGGCGTTCCCGCCATCAGCGTAACTTTTTCTTCTTTTACTATATCGCATACAGCTTTAAAATCCAAAGGATTAGCATACGTTACAATTGTCATGCCTACGGAGAACGGCGCCCATAAATGCGCAGTCTGTCCGAATACGTGAAACAACGGAAGGTTTGCGAGAAATATATCTTTCTCATCTAAATAATATACTTGTTTTAAACTTTCTACATTCGAACGGAAATTTTTGTGAGTTAATTGTACTGCTTTCGGATCTTTTTCGCTTCCGCTGGTAAAAAGAATCACAGCAGTATCGTTTTCATCTCCTTGATGAATAGTTTTCAGAAGCATCGGGGTCGGAAGCTTTGAACGAAGCGCGGCTTGTAGCTTATCAACTGCCGAAATGCTTTCCATAATATCTTCCAACATCACCATTCCCGGCACAACCGGACAATTTATTTTTTCCAACAGAGCTTTTGAAGTGATGATTGTGGTGAAGTCGCATTTTTTTTGCGCGTATTCGCAATTCTGCGCCGCGCCGGTAGAATAATTTATCATTACAGGAATTCTGCCGCTCATCAATGCTCCAAGCACAGCAAGCGTGCTTCCGGCGGATGTCGGAATCATAATGCCGATAAAACCGGGATTGTATTTGCGAAATTTTTCCGAAAGAATAAGCGACGCAATAAGAGCGCGACCGTAAGGAATTCTGCGGTCTGTTGTACGGTCTATAATTGCCATTTTACCGGCAAACTTTTTTGCCGTAGCCACGAATTGATGATGAAGCATTTTGTAAGACATGAGTACCTCTAATATTTAGTTAGTAAGAACGTGGAAAATGTAGGTTTTTAGCCGTAAAAATGCAAATTGAAATTCTTTTTAAAGAAAAAAAAATATTTTTTTAAATTTTCCACTTGACAACATAGTTAAATATTTTATATTAAATACAATATTTACCTAAATAAATAATGTCAATAGCAAGAAATTACTAAAAAAATAACTTTATCATAAAAATAACTTACTGTTGCAATTTTCAACATTTGTAAGCTGAATATCTAAAATAAATCATTCACTTATCACTTTTTAGGAGAAAAATAATGACGCACAAAACCATTGCAAAATTCTTTGCTGCATTATTCTTCATTTCTTCTGCAGCGAACGGACAAGCAAAAACCAGTGTAGATATTTACAGCCAATACGTTTGGCGCGGCGGTTTATTCTGCGGCGAAGCGTTTCAGCCGGCGCTAACTTACTCTCTTGGAAATTTTTCTGTTGGCGCTTGGGGATCGTATTCCGCGGGAAGTACGGCATATCAGGAAACCGATTTATCGGCTTCATACGCAGCAGGTCCGCTAAGCATAATTATTACGGACTACTTTATTCCGGTATTTGTTTCCGGTACAAATAAATATTTCTTTGATTACAATTCTGCAAAAGGTTCCGGCTCTCATGTGGTTGAACTCGGAGCAAGTTATACCGGGCCGGAATCATTTCCATTATCCTTAGCCGGTTATTACAATATAATTGGCGGCTCGCCGGACCCGGATAATTCTTCATACATTCAAGTTTCATATCCTTTTCGTGTTGAAGGAACAACGCTTACCGCAATTCTTGGAGCCACGCCGGCAAAAAGTACATCTTGGTACGCAACGCAAAAAGCTGGCATTATCAATCTTGGCATTGGAGCTTCAAAGACTATTAAGATTACAGAAGATTTTTCTCTTCCGTTTAACGTTCAATACATACTGAATCCAACTGCCGAAAAAACATATTTGGTATTCGGCGTCAGCTTGTAACAATAAACTGAAATTAAAATATAACTATTCGCTTTAGAAAATTATTTTAACAATCTATAGGTACTATGAAAAAAATAGAAGCAATTATTCGTCCGCATAAATTGGATGAGGTGCGCGAAGCGCTGCAGGAGGCGGGCTGCCGCGGACTAACCGTAACAGAAGTTAAAGGGTACGGAAGACAAATGGGACACAGCGAAATTTATCGCGGATCTGAATACACAATAAATTTTCTTCCGAAAGTAAAAATAGAAATTATCTGCGCCGATGGCGATGTTGAAAAAGCGATTGATATTGTTTTAAAAAAAGCAAAAACCGGCGAAGTCGGCGATGGTAAAATTTTTGTGCTTCCTGTTGAAGAAGTTGTTCGCGTTCGCACGGAAGAATCCGGCGATGCCGCAATATAATTTTAAACACTAACTGAAGTTACGCAAAATAAAAAAATGCTTCGACTCCCGCCTTCTCCGCTC
>CAYXEE010000221.1:0-4592 GCA_964463935.1 uncultured Chitinophagaceae bacterium
AAGCGTGCCTCGCCTGCCTTTGCCGAAACGAAGCATCGGCTTCGTGCAGGCAGGATCAGCATGACCATATGCGTAACTTCAGTTATGAACCATTTCTACATAAATATTTTTTCAAAGCATGAAACATGTTGTTTAATGTAGGAGCATTTGTAATGAAAACCTTTAGTAAAAGCATTGTAATGAGTTTAGCATTTTCATTTTCTATATCTGCTCAGATTGATACGACTCTTAAGGATTATTTTCCGATGGAGATAGGAAATATTTGGGAATATGAGGAAGATTCTTTTCCCGATTATTGGCATCATCAAATAATAACGATTGGTGATACCATTATGCCGAATGGGAAAGTATACTTTGTGTATTTCAATACAGGAACACATAAAAAAGAATACTTTCGAATTGATGATAGTTTAAATATTTATTCTTACAAAAATGGCAACTGTTATCAACAGGAAATGCTTTTTTTAAAACTCACAACCGCCGATAGAACAGTTTGGGATGGGATAAAAATCGGTGGAATCAACTGTACCGACACTACATACGGCAAAATAGGATTATTTCGTAGTTTTGAACAGTTTTACCCGAAATTATCGCTCAACGCAAAAACTAAACTATTTACAGAAGTCGTAATTAAAGGTGCGGATACCAATTATTCACCTCTAATTCCTAAGATAGACTTTATCCCAACCCGTCTAGCGAAAGGTATAGGTAAAATATGGACTCAATTTGAAGGTCCTGCTTCTGATTTAGTTGGTGCCATAATAGGGGGGAAAAAAATTGGTAATATTACTTCGGTAAAACAGGTTAATGATAATCAAGTTCCTCAGAGCATAGAGATTAAGAACTACCCGAATCCATTTAATTCTTCTACAACAATAACTGTGAAAATTGATAAAGATACAGATGCCCAAATATCGATTTTTAATATCCTTGGGCAAGAAGTAACTCGTCTTATGGAAGGTTTTATAGAAAGCGGCGCTCACCGATTCCGTTGGGACGGTAAAACAAACGGCAATATAATTTTACCTTCCGGAATATATTTCTGTTTGTTACGCACTAAGAACGCTTCAAAAATTAGCGCCATCAGTCTCATCAAATAACGAAAGGACAATGTTATGAAAAAGTTATTCTTGTTTTTCTTATTATGTACTTACAATGTTTATGGACAAGATCAGATTTGCATCAGTCAACAATCTTTAATGGTTGTTCAAAACGGATCATTACCAAGCACAACTGCAGTTCTGCGGGGTGGAAGAGAAATTACTACACAAGGAACATTAAGAGTATTGGTCGTTTTTGTTCGATTCAAAGATGATGTTCTAAATACTCCGACATGGCCAGATTATAATGTGTTACCGACATGGGCATCAACAATAGTAGATCAACAAATACCTTCCAACAACATTTATCCTTCACTAAATATGAGCAATTTTTTTGACCGTGCTTCCGGTGGGGATGGAAACGGCAATTTGGGTGTTTTCAGAACGATTGGTGATGTGTATTATGTTACAACAGACACGAATCGATCATATTACAGAGAAAGTTATAGCGCTGTTAATGAACACATTTTAACCAAATTAAATTCAACAGTTAACTATGGAAATTACGATAATTGGACATTTATTAAAAATGGAGAATTGTATAATCATGAAAATGTTCCCGATGGAAAGGTCGATTATATTTTTATGATATGGAGAGGTGTATCTCCCTACGGCGAGGGAAATCTGGGAATAAAAAATCTATTTGCAGATTTGACTCTAGATGGTAAAACTATCTCTTAAAATAATAATTGTGGGCGCATCGAAAAGCGATGCGCTTTTGTAAATATCTTTAGTAACTCATTCTAAAAATGGAGAAGACGATGAAAAGAAAATTATTTTTTATTCTATCTGTTTTCAGTTCAATTGCAATGCTGGCGCAAACGCCGGATGTAAAATTATCACTTTTCGTAAAGGATAATATTACAAGCAGTGCAAAAGAATTGAATTTTGGTCTTGCGCAGTCTGCGACAGATGGAATTGACGCAACGCTCGGAGAAGCAGAACTTCCGCCGGCTCCGCCTGTAGGAATTTTTGATGCGCGATTTGTCGGCACAAATATTAATCCCGTTCAATTAGGGAATGGCAGTATCGCAGATTATCGTCAAGGAAATTCTACATTTAAAGGAGTGAAGCATCACCAAGTGCAATGGCAGAATACTACAGGAGCAACAAAGATAGTTTTATTGGTTGACCTTCCTCAAGGAGTTTCAATAAACTTTGGGGATTTCTTCGGCGGTTTTATAGTTAGCAAAATAGTTTCTGGCAAAGACAGCGTTGTTATCACTAATCTTGCCGTTACAACGTTATTGATGTACGTTAACTATAATCTTGGAGCAACAAGCGCTCCCTCAATTCCGGTTCTCGTATCGCCTCTTAATGGAGCAATTATTAACTCATATCAACTTTCGCTTATGTGGCAAAGTGTTGCCGATGCCGATGAATATCAAGTTCAAGCGGCGAAAGATTCGCTTTTCACACAGATTGTGAAAGATGTGTTTGAACCGACAATTAAAGTTTCTATCGGTCCGCTGGAAAATAAAACATTATATTTTTGGAGAGTTCGTTCCAAAAATTCTAACGGAACAAGTGAATATTCTTTACCCTGGAAATTTATAATTGATGTACCGACAACCGATACATCGGTTCATATTACCGTAATGGTAAAAGATAATCTTCAAGGTATTCCAAAAGTACTTACGTTCGGTCTTAATCCAAATGCAACAGATGGAATTGACGCATCGCTCGGCGAAGCGGAACTTCCTCCGGCGCCGCCAACCGGAGTGTTCGATGCGCGTTTTGTTGGAACAAATATTTCACTCTCGCAATTAGGGAACGGAACTCTCAAAGATTATCGAAAAGGAAGTTCTGCATTTATTGGCGAAAAAATTCATCAAGTGCAATGGCAGAACAATACGGGAGCAGCGAAAGTAGTTTTATCTCTTGCGCTTCCGCAGGGAACTACAGCAAAGTTTGAAGATTTCTTCGGCGGCGTAATTGTGAATAAAACAATTTCAGGCAGCGACAGCATTGTTGTTACAAACCTTGCAATTACAACTCTAAAAATGACTGTTACATATAACTTCACCCCTGTAACACCGCCGTCAGTTCCGGTACTTGTTTCGCCAAAAGACAGCGCAGAAATCAATTCAACAAATATTAGTTTAATTTGGAATCGCTCAATCGGCGCAGAACAATACCGCTGCCAAGTTTCAAATGATGAAAAGTTCACAACGTTACTGATTGATTCTTTGCTTGCCGACTCTCTCTATGTATTTCATACCGAGCAGCTTGGCGAGAAGTATTTTTGGAGAGTTCAGGCGTTAAATAAAAATTCTGCAAGCGAATTTTCTGCCGCAAGAATGTTTAAAACAGGAACGACTCCAAGTGTAAAAAAATACGACGAATTAACGCCGAAAGAATTTTTACTGGAACAAAATTATCCTAATCCATTCAATCCTACAACGGTAATTTCGTTTTCAATTCCAGCATGGGAAAACCTGACAGGTCTTCAAGACCTGTCAGGTTTGCGCGTTTCACTTAAAATTTATGATGCGCTTGGACGCGAAGTCGCGGAATTAGTAAACGAAATTCACTCTGCGGGAAATTATTCTGTTCTGTGGAATGCAGCGGAAAATACCAGCGGAGTATATTTCTATCAATTAAAAGCAGGGAAGTACACAAGTACAAAACGAATGACATTGATGAAATAATTTTTTTGGTATGCAGTTAAGTTGTGTTACGAAGCCATCTCCAAAAGAGATGGCTTTTTTTATGCACTTCTTGCGCGATGTGTGCAAAGATTGCACGGCAAAATTTCTAATTCAAAAAAATGGAACAAATTTAGAAATTTTCTTTTGGCACAACATTTGTCATTGATAATACAGCAATTCACAAATTCCAAAACCAAAATAAAGGAAAATCTATGAAACAACTCATTGCAGTTCTTGCGTTTGCTTTAGTTCTAATCGGTTGCAATAATAGCAATCCGATTGATTCATCTTCGTATGATCAAAGCGAAGCAACGTACAGCGAACTTTCAATGTACAAAACAACGCAAGCCGCAACCGCAGCAGAAATTGTTTATTCAGGCAGCGGCAAACATATTCACGACTCGCTTCGCAATGCTTATATGTTAGATTCGTTAAAATTGTATCTTTCATTAACAACCGAACAATTTACTAAAGTGCAGGAATTCGGCACAAAATTGTTTGCCGCGCTTGCCGATATTCGTTCGCAAGTTCATGCAAGAACAATTAAACCGGATTCTGCAATGACGCTGGTAAAAATTGCGCGCGATGAATTTGTTGCTTCTGTAAAATCAATATTAACGGAAGAACAAGTAACGGCTTTTGATAAATGGCTTGCGAAACATTGGAATCGTCCGCTGCATGGCAGAGAAGGGAAACCCGGTCGCGGTCCTGGCGGTAAAGGTCATCGCGGCGGACACGGCGGCGGAAGACCGTAACGCGCATAAAAAATGAATTGCGTTATTAGTGACTGAAGTTACGCAAAACAAGAAAAACGTCATGCCCGTCCCGAAGGTCCCGAAGG
>CAYXEE010000222.1:0-4583 GCA_964463935.1 uncultured Chitinophagaceae bacterium
CGAGCGGTATTTCAACTGCATTAACTCACATTGAGCATTTTATTAAATCGCGTCGTGATTCAGTCTTAATTCCTGCAGAATACAATTTGTGGGGTCAAGTTGATCCGTTGCTTCCTGAAATTGCTGTTATTCGAGTGAAGAAAATTAATCAAGCGACAGCGGGCGATACAGTTACGACAAACGGTTTGGCTTCAATTATGCCGGGTGATTCTGTAACGTTCTATGTTAAAATTGAAAACATTGGCGATGGTAGAGCAACTGCAGTAGTTATTACTGATGATATTGCAAATAATGTAAACTTAACAAACGTTTCCGTTGGTGCATCTATTTGGGATATGCTTGGAGATGAAAATACCAATACAGAGGTGGTAACTATTCCTACTTTCCCAACAGTGGAAACAACATCGTATGGTACTATTACAAAAGCGGCAGGCGGTTATGTTGTAAATGTTCCCATAATGGATCCGGGCGCAAAGCGTTTAGTTAAATATACAATGAAAGTTAACTAATGTTTTTTTTGGAGTCGCATACAGTAATGTATGCGGCTTCACTGCAAAGTGAAAATTAAGAATCTTACATATTGCCTTTTAAGTTTGTTTGTTATCGCAAGCGCATCGTTTGCGCAGCGGCTTACAATTATTACGCCGCAGCAAAATGAAGTGAGTATGATGACGAGACAAGCTGTAATTATTAACGGCACGCCGGGAATTAAAGTTGCGCTTTCCGTAAACGGCGTTGCTGTTGATACCGGTACCGTTCGTACCGATGGCGTGTATGATTTCTTAAATATTTCGGTAAAACAAGGTCCGGTTACATTTTCAGTTGCGGCAATTTCAAGTTCGAATGAAACTGATTCTGTATCTATTCATATTTCAGGCGAGCCGAATTCGATTGAAATTATTACTCCTGAAAATGAATTATTTGCCGATGGAACATCTAAAATTAAATTTGATGCAGTTGTAAAAGATAAATTCGGCGTTGCAATTCCCGGAATGTATTTGATTTCTCTTCGTTCAGATACATTGTCTGTTATCGCAAATGATGTTGATCCGAATCAGGAAGGAATTCAGGCAAAGATCGAAAACGGCAAAGCTTCTTTTGAAATTCAAGCGCCGCAGCAAGCTATTATTTCTACGCTTAAAGCATCGTGGGGAAAAGTTGCGGTGGAAAAAGAAATTGAATTTAATACGCCGATTGTTCCGTTAATGATTGTCGGTTCTGCAAAGGCATCGGGAACGGCGCTTTCTACTTCCGGTAATTTAAATGATTTACGAAACAAAAATTCTCTTGACGCAGGATTTCATTCAGACGGAAGATTAGCATTCTTCGGACGCGGTTCAATTTTTGGAAATTATCTTATGACCGCTTCATTTGATAATACGCGAAGACAAAAAGACCGATTATATAGAGAACTTGATCCCGATGTGCTGTATTCCATTTATGGCGATAACAGCAGAGTTGATTATACAGCTCAAACATCAAGTCCGTTTTTCTTTAAGTTAGAACGTAATAGGTCGCATATTTTATTCGGCGATTTTAATACAGGTTTATCGCAAAACGAACTTGCGCGATACGACAGAACATTTACCGGCGTGAATGGTCATTATGAAACTAAATTGGATAAAGCAGATTTCTTTGCAACGGTAACAGATAGAAAAGTTGTTCAAGATGAAATTCGCGGTCAAGGTATTTCGGGTTATTATTTCTTGGGTTCAAGCAATGTTGTTGCAGGTTCTGAAAAAGTGAGAATTGAAACAAGAGATAAACGACACAACGAAATTATTGTAAGCCGTGCAGAGAAAACACGATTCGGAGATTATGAGATTGATTATATTCAAGGAACGCTTTTCTTCAAACAGCCGATTCCGAGTATTGACCAATATGGAAATCCGGTATTTATAGTTGTAGCGTATGAATCTCAGGGCGGAATGGCGACAAATTATGTTGTCGGCGGACAAGCGGAGCGAATTCTTTTTGAAGGTATGAAAGTCGGCGTTACAGCAGTTACAGAGGAACGTTTGCCGAAAAATTATTCTCTGCTTGGAGCAAATGCAAATTATACAATGCCAAATATTTTAATTGCATCCGCAGAATTTGCAAATGGAAGCGATGTTAACAATTCCGGTTCGGCATGGAAATTAGAAGTTGCTGCTTCGCCGATTGAAAAAATGCAATTGAAATCATATTTCAGAAAAGTTGAAAACGGTTTTGTCAATCAAACAATCGGCGCCGGCGGCGCAAGTGAAATTGGTTCAAAAAAATATGGCGCGGGCGCTTCGTACGACGATGTTTTTGGCGCAAAGATTTTCAGCGATTTCTATAAATCTGAACAGAATGCAGGAATTTCAAATGTGTTTATTACTTCGGTAGCGGGCGGAGTTGAACGAAAAATTACCGACCGTGCTTCGGTAGTTTTGCGCGGCGAAAATATTGAATATGAAAATCAACGAACTGATACTGCGCTTACCGACAGCCGCACTGCGACGGTAATTTCCGGTAAGGCAATTTACAAAGCAACGGATAGAATCAATCTTACAAGCGAATATGAACACAACATTAGTAATGCAACTGCACAAGTTGTAAAACCTTCCAATGGTTCTTTTGGAATAGATTATCGAGTTCTTGATAATGTTACGCTTTCTGCTCAGCAGCGTTTCTATATCAATAACGGAAATTCCACAGTTCTCGGTTTAAGTTCAGATGTTGGATATGGAACTTCGGTAACCGGTAAATATGAAATTGGCGATGGCATAAATGGACAACGAAATCAGGCGAGCATTGGTTTAAAAAATGTTGCAAAGCTAACTTCGGATTTGACTTCAAACATCCAATTTGAGCGCACGCGCGCGTTAGATAGAAATCTTGCGGAAGCTGCGACAAACGATAACGATGCGCTTTCGCTCGGATTAGAATATTTACCGAAACAGCCGTACAAAGCATCTGTGAAAGCAGAATTTGGAAAGACGCTGCAATCAATTAGAAGAGTGTTAACATTTGGCGGCGATATGCGCGTAGCAAACGATTTTACGTTAATTGATAAGTTTACATATTTTGAAGACGCACGAAATGCAGCGCCTTCATCTTCTTCAACATTTGCAGAAGGTACGCTTTCCAACAATCAAATTGGAAGCGTACAAAATTCAGGGTTGATGAAGAAAGTAAATAATATTATCGGCTTGGCGTATCGTCCGGTTGAATTTGATTGGCTTAATGCAATTGGAAAGTACGAAAAGAAAATTGAGTTTAATGGAATTGTGAATCCGTCAACTTCTTACAATGTAGATATTCTTTCACTGCATACGTCAGTTGAACCAATTATCGGTCTTGAAATTGGAGCAAAGTATGCAATGAAGTATTCAACCGAGCAAGCATTCGGATTAAGCGCATCAACAATAACTGATTTTTATCTCATCCGCGCAGAATATGATTTGCGCTGGAATAATTTCGATGTTGCGGCTGAATATCGTATCTTAAATTCAAGAATTGTCAATCAAACAAATTCCGGCAGTATTAAAGATGGATACAGCGCGGAAATTGGATATGTTGCCTTTGAAAATTTACATCTCGGCATTGGTTACAACTTTGTCGGAACAAATGACAGAGATTTAATCAATAGAAATTATTGGTCAGCCGGACCGTTTGTTTCTGTCCGAGCAAAATTTACTGAAAAGATTTTTAAGTATTTTGAAAACTAATATGAAAAAATCAATTTTTTTGAAAATACTTCTTTCATTTTTCTTGTTTGCTAATGCACTTGTGGTTGCACAAACAACAACTTCGTGGAAAGGAACGACCAGCACAAACTGGGCTACAGCATCTAATTGGACGAACGGCGTTCCTACTTCAACTGTGGATGCCATTATTGGAGACGCAAATTTTACCGGCTTAAGTCAACCCAGTATTAGTTCAAATGCTTCATGCAAATCGTTAACAATTGGTACCGGAATAAAGGTTTGTACCTTATCTGTAAGTAAAGCATTAACTGTTTCTGGTTCTATAACTATTGGTGCAAACGGAGCAATTAGTCATAACGCAAATCAATCAATTACACTTTCCGGCGATTGGTTGAGTTCTGGCAACTATATTACAAATAATAACAATAGAACTGTGGTCTTTTCTGGTACAGCTCAAACAATAGGCGGTTCTTCTGCAACTTCATTTAGAAAAATGACAATAAACAGCGGAAGTACCGTAACAATGGCTGCAGGTTTTGAAGTTCAAAGTACGCTCACAGTAAACGGAACGCTTGACCCAGCATTGCAGACGGTAACATTAACAAGTGCAACGTTTGCACTTAATGCTAATTCTAAAATTTATGTTAAAGCTGCAACGTACGCAGGAAATTATTCTGCAAATCCAAGTTCAATAAATGCATCATCAACAATAGAATATGCAGGAACTGCAAATCAAACAATTGCGGTACTAACGTATGGAATACTGCGAATAGGTGGAAGCCCATCAACAACAAAAACACTTTCCGGAAATACTACTGTTGCTGGAAGTGTAGCGCTGGATAGCGGAACATTAGATCTTTCTACCTTTACATTAAATAGAAGCGCTCTCGGTGGTTCATTTACAATTAA
>CAYXEE010000223.1:0-4570 GCA_964463935.1 uncultured Chitinophagaceae bacterium
ACAATAATATTTTATAAACCTTTTTCACTTCAATTTATTTCATCAACAACATTTTTTTGACCGAAGAATAATTTCCTGCCTTTAATTGATAGAAATATAATCCGCTTGATAATCCTTTAGCATCAAACGCTGCCTGATATGTTCCTGCTTCTTGCTTCTCATTTACCAATGTTGCCACTTCTCTTCCAATTGCATCGAACACTTTTAATGTAACAACTCCCCCACTCGCTTCGCTCGTTTCCCCATTTGTAAAAGGGGAATGCGACGAAGTCGCTAAGGGGATTTGATATTGTATTGTTGTTGTTGGATTAAACGGATTCGGATAATTCTGTGAAAGAGAAAATTCAGATGGAATATTTCCATCAGTAAATTGTTTCACCGAAGTCAACTTAGGAACTGTAAGTTTTTTCACGGAATCGGACACAATTAACACTGCAGAACCGAACGCGGGAATATTCATTGAAAAATTTGCAGCGCCGCCGCTGAATGTAATTTGATATGACGTATCGTTATACACATCATTTACAAAATATGTTTTTCCATCTTGCGGATTTGCGAATAATAGATTCGGCGAACCGCTGATTGAAAGATTGAGCGTAACTCCGGTTGTTACATTGCCAAAGTTTGCAATTGCAATTGCATTTTCGTTTTCTCGCTTTCGGAGAATTCCATATACGTTTCCATTTCCTGTGCCGATGCGTTCAAATGACTGAGTTGTAAATGCAGGAAAACTTCCGCGAATCCACGCTAACCGCTGGTAATGCGTCTGCAAAAATTTTCCGGGAAAATTCCAATCAATGGTGCTGCGCGCTCGTTTTTCTTTCGAACCGCTTATTCCGTAACCGAAGCCAATTTCCTGTCCGTTCCAAATCATCGGGAAACCAGGAGCGGAAAAGATTGAAGTTGCCATCGGCATTGTGCGTTTTAAAGTTGTCAATGTATCATAATAATAATTCATTGAATAGAAATGAGAAATGCGGTCTTCGTCCTGCGATTCCATAAATCTCATATACAATGAATTTGCTCCGGGAAAATATCCGCCGTTGTTCAATTCGTTGTGCAGATTATCTATTGCGATTGTGCTGAAGCCAAAACCGCGGATTTGATTAAAGTACGCTTTAAAATCGTACGCCGCGTCAACGCCGCCGTAAATTCCGCCGCTTGAATAATCTGCATAAATTGTTTCTGTTCCTGTTCCCGTTCCATCATCTTCTGCAAGAAGCAGAATATCGGGCTTAATGTGTTTTAATGCTTCGCGTAACGGTTGACCGAAAAATTGATTTCCATATCGGCGATGCGGTCCCCAATACACATCAAAGCGGTAGCCGTCAAGATCGAATTCTTTTATCCAATGTTTGTACACATTTATCATTTCATTTCGGAAATCAATATCCTTCCAATTCACATTCAATAATTGGTCGCTGAATCCGCTGTAATAATTGAAACCATCCGCATCAAACGATTGACCAAGTCCGTTTGTATTGTGGGGAATTGTTGTGTGTTCATACCAATTCCAATATCTGGAATCTTGTTTGAACAAATGCGCATCTTTCGACCACGGATGAAAACGAGAACTGTGATTCGGAGTTACATCGAGAATAACTTTTATCCCAAGCGAATGAGCTTGAGAAATAAAATTTTTGAAATCTTGATTTGTTCCATATTCCGGCGCAACATTATAGAAATCCACAATGTTGTATCCGGGTCCAAAATTCTGGTCAATTGGGTACGCATTCACCATTACCGGCATTACCCAAATTACATTAAATCCCATATCTTTTATGTACTGCAATCGCTGAGCTGCGGCAGGAATTGTTCCTTGCGCTGTAAACGATTTCGGAAACAGAAAATATACGCGCGCATTTTTTGCCCAACCCGGATTGCTAGCATACGTTGGATTTTCGTACTGTCCGTTTTGTTTAATAATAAAATACGCTCGAGTTGTGTCCGCTCTATTATCTGTATCGGTTGCAATAAGCGTAAAATAATATTCGCCCGGCAGAATTGGTTTTGTAATTGAAACAGTTTCGCCTGTTTGATTATTTAATCCTAGCGGCTTATTCGGATCGTCAATCCATTTATACGTCATTTGTTTGTTGTTGGGATGCGCGCTGGATGCGGCGCTTATTGTAATTTGATTTCCCGCAGCAAATGTAACCGACGCTTTAGCAAACGGATTGCGATTTACAATAAATGTAAATGATACCGGATCGGAAACCAGAATAGTTCCGGTATCTACAACTGCTTTAAAAGTGTTTATTCCTTCCGTCAACGTATCGGTAATAGAAAACGCGCCGCCGGAAACTGCTGCGTATGTTGTATCAAAATTATTGCGAACAATTTTAATTTGCGTAATGGAATTATTTTGAACAATTCCCCGAAGCGTTCGCATTGCATTGCGCGTTGCATATCCGCCTTGTGTTGAAATTTGTACGAATCCCGCCTGAACCGTAAAATTCACAGAATCAGAATTGGAAATTCCGGTAGATGCTTTTACAAAAAGAGAAACATAATGCTTTCCGTTTGCGAGCGGAATCGGCGAAGGAAATAATAATTGCTTCTTTGCCTCATCGTAATATTTTCCAAGATTTGTATATTCAATTCCATCTAATGTTATTTTAATGGAAGACGTATCAACTGTCGCTCCGTTTTTCGGAAATAAATATGCGGAAATAACCGGCGAACTTGTTGTTACAATCGCCTGACGCTGATTTGGAAGAAAGTGATAAATTGTAACATCCCGCGTGTAAAGATACGTATTGCTGTTATCTTTCGCATTTTCGTAGTGATTCAGCGGATCGTTGGGCCATTGTGAAACGCCCGCGTAATAAAATTTATACTGCCACGCGCCAGGAACTCCGTTTGACGGCGGATTCGGATTTCCGCCGACAGCAAGGCGAAAAGTTTTTGTCCAGAGATTATTTCCTTGATATTCCATTGGTGTTGCAGAATTATTCCATCCGTTCATTTCACCCGCCAAAAACACTGTTGGGCTAGACGGAGCAGAATAACGAAATGTTACATCAACTTGGTCTTGCGCAAAAACAGCGGCGCTAATAATTAAAACCAAAAGATAAATTCTCTTCATTGGTAATCCTTTCTTGTTGCAAAAAATATTTTCCCTGAACGTCCGGGAATTGTTACAAAAATTGTTCTCTTTAAAATTGAAATTTTTTCGCCGGAAAAATGTTCCACTGCGTTTTTACTATTTCCTTCAACAGAAATTGCGATTTCCTTTTTCGTCCGCGCTCTGTTAATTGCAATTATTGCAATTTGATTTTGATAGCTTCGTTGAAAAATAAAAACATCATTTTCATTATTATTCGGAAGTACAGCAAAATCGCCGCGGCGCAGCGCGTCGCTTGAATTTCTTAGCGCAATAAGGTTTTTTACAAATTCAAATAAATCTGAATTCCATTCGCTTCTATTCCAAATCATTGTGCGGCGGCAATCCGGGTCTTTTCCCCCTTCCATTCCAATTTCATCGCCGTAATACATCATCGGCGCGCCGAAATAGGTCATTTGAAACAGATACGACAGCTTCACTTTCCACACATCTCCGCCGCACATAGTAAGATACCGTTCAGTATCGTGGCTTCCCAAAAGATTTTGCATTGCAAAATTGTTTTCATCTTTGTACAAAGCGCGGATTTCCATAAGTTCTTTTCCAAATTCTTTCGCAGAAGATCTTTTTTCTGCAAAAAAGCGAAGACACGCATCGCGGAATTTGTAATTCATTGTGGCATCAAATTCATCCCCTTGCAGCCACACGCTTGCATCTTGCCACAATTCTCCGACGATGTAACAATCCTTATTAATTGATTTAACTAATTGTCTCCATTCTTTCCAAAATTCGTGAGGAACTTCGTTAGCAACATCAAGCCGCCATCCGTCAATTCCTTTTTTGGTCCAGTATTCCGTTACTTCAAAAATATGTTTCTTCACTTCAGAATTTTGCGTCATCAATTTCGGAAGAGACGCATATCCCCACCAGCATTCGTAATTCGGTTTCGGCCTCATCCGTACAGGAAAGGAATAAATATTAAACCAGTAAACATATTTTGAATCTCTGCCGTTTTTTAAAACATCTTGAAATGCAAAATGCGCGGTTCCGACGTGATTGAACACTCCGTCAATAACAACGCGAATATTTTCTGCATGACATTTTTGTAACAATGTTTCAAACAGATCGTTTGTTCCGAACGCAGAATCAATTGTGAGATAATCTTTTGTATTGTATTTATGATTCGATTCTGCAGAAAAAATAGGATTGAGATAAATTGCATTTACGCCAAGCTCTTTTAGATAAGAAAGCCGGTTAATAATTCCTTGCAAATCGCCGCCAAAATAATTTCCCGGTTTCGGCGTATTTCCCCACGCTTCAACATTCGGCGGATCGTTGGAAGAATCGCCATTCTCAAACCGTTCAGGGAATATCTGATAAAAAACTGCGTCAGTTACCCATTCCGGAGGATTTGAAAATTCATTTCTCTGCATAGTTAAGATTTTTATTAGTAACAGAAGTTACGCAAGATGATGTTTAAGGACTCAAAACCTGAATCCCGTCATT
>CAYXEE010000224.1:0-4568 GCA_964463935.1 uncultured Chitinophagaceae bacterium
ACACAATATGAAAAAAATATCATTGCTGTTTCTTTTAACAAACTTTCTTTACAGCCAGCAAGTTCCGTTAACAATTTTGCATTGGAACGATTTTCATTCTCAAAATATTCCGTTTGAAATTAAAACGAAAAGCGCCGTATCAGGAATGGATACAACGTATTTCGTCGGCGGAAGCGCAATTCTTAAAGCGTATCTCGAAAAATACAAGAAAGAAGCGGAAAATTTTCTTGTTCTTAATGCCGGCGATGATTTTCAGGGAAGTCCCATTTCAACAATAACTAAAGGCGCATCGCAAATTGCATTGATGAATCTTCTTTCACCCGATGCAATGACGCTCGGCAATCATGAATTTGATTACGGAAGAGAATCGCTGGAAGAAAAAATTTCAAAAGCGCAATTCCCCATCGTCTCGGCAAACCTTTTTGATACAAAAAAGAAAAAAAACATTGTTCCCGAATATCTTATTAAAAATATCGGCGGAATTAAAATCGGCATCATCGGTATTATGACGGAAGAACTGCCGACGCTTTCGCTTCCGACGAATCTTAAAAATGTACAAGTTAAAAAGGCAATTTCTACTGTTAAAAAAGTTGTTCCGATTCTTAAAAAAAATTATGTGGATCTTATCGTTGTTGTTTCACACAGCGGTGTTGATGAAGATTCTGTTTTGGCTTCGGCTTGCCCGGATATTGATGTTATTATCGGCGGACACAGTCATACGGCATTATTTCAATCAAAAAAAATTAACGGCGTGTACATTTGTCAAGCCGGCTCGCGCGGGCAATATCTGGGGAAATTCGATCTTGTTGTTCATCTGGCAAAAGATACAATCGTTTCCGCTTCAGGAAAATTGATTGAATGCAGAAGCGCAGATATTTCGCCGAATGAAACAGTTCTTCGCGCCGTTGACTCGTTAGAAAACCTTATCGGTAATATAATGAAAGAACCGATTGCCGAATTGAAAACAGATTGGAAACGAAAATTCGGCTCGGAAAGCAATATCGGAAATTGGATTACCGACGCGCTTCGAGAATTTGCAAAAACAGATTTTGCAGTTCAAAACAGCGGTGGAATTCGGAAAGATTTACTCGCCGGAACAGTTCGCGTCCGCGATTTTTGGGAAATTTCCCCGTTCGGTAATACGCTTATAAAAATAACGATTGATGGAAAAACGCTTCAAAAAATGATTGAGTTCCAAGGCGGCTTGCAATACGATTTTTGTCAAATTTCCGGATTGAAATACACATATTCAAAAACAGACGGCGTGTTTAAAGTTCGCTCAATTCTTGTTAACGAAAAACCGATCGTTCCAAACAACAAATACACATTCGTAACAAATAATTATGTGCATCAGCAATCCAAAAAATATTTTGGAATGGAATTTCCGAAAAAATCAATTACGGAATTAAATATTTCAGATAGAGATGTATTGATAGAGGCGGCAAAAAAACAAAAAATAATTGATTCAAAAATTGACGGAAGAATTGTGCAGGTTTCAGAATAATGACAAGAATAGTTTTTATATTTTTCTTTTCGCTTATTTTTTCTTCTTGTAAAGATGAATCAAATCCTGTGAGCAAAATAGAAGATATCGTTTTCCCAGAAAAAAATATAAGCTACAAGCGAACCATTCAGCCGCTGTTTAACATTGCATGCGCCGTTCCGGGATGTCATTCATTTGAAGAGAGAAAAGGAAATATAGATTTAAGCGGTTACGAAGCGCTAAAAATTGTTCCGAATCTTATTGTTGCGGGGAAACCGGAATTAAGCAGATTAACGAAAAGCGTTGAGGCGTGGTACACTCCGAACGGAACTATCGCAATGCCGCCGTACAGAGCGTTAACAAAAAATCAAGTTGCAGGATTAAAACAGTGGATTACGGAAGGCGCCACAGATACAATTCCGTAAATTATTTTTTCTTCTTTGCAATATCTATTAAATCTAATTCTGTTGTTTTGCGCGGCGTTTCAACAATGCGTCCAAGTTCATTTCCGCCGTCAAATACAATCAAAGTCGGCACACGAGTAATGTTATATTGGTCGGTTGCGCCATCGGGACATTTTTTCATTCTATCAACGCCGTAAAATTCTATTTTATTTTTTTTAATTCCGGCAAGGTCTAACACTTTTACCATGTGAGGGGTTTCACGTTTAGAATCGCCGCACCATGTTCCAATAACAATTACATAATGCAATCCTGAAAGTTGTTCTTTCAAATTTACAATAACCGCGCTATCAGGCGCATATTCGTCGTAATGCTGCTTAAACCAAAAAAAATTCGGTTCGTTTACAAAAAGCTCGCGTTCAAATTCTCCGAGAACAATTTTTGTTCCTCCCTCCTCTTCCGTTATTGTAAAATTCGAATGAGAGCAGCTGCCTAAAAAAAATACAAATAGTGCGGCAAAAAATATTTTTTTCATTCTATTTTTCCTTTAATCAACCGAATGTCGCTTCCCCAGAAAAGTTTTGCGCGTAGAATATCATAGTACGTTCTGTCTCTTCGTTTCACAAGTTTTATTGAGTAGTCGGCTTTTTCAATAAAAATATTTACCGGCGGCTTCATCGTTTTTTCTTGTTGACCGTCTGCAGTAATGCGCGCTTGTTCGGAAACATGTTCAACAACAACGCGAAGCAAACTTGAATCCGGAACCACAATTGTACGCGCAGAAAGCGAATGCGGGGAAATGGGCTGGATAATAAAAACATCGGTTGTAGGAACAACAATCGGACCGCCGGCGGCAAGCGCATAACCTGTTGAACCTGTCGGCGTAGAAATAATAATTCCGTCGCCGGGAAAACTTACCAGATAATCGTTGTTCACGTACACGGAAATATGAATGAGACGCGAAGAACTGCTTTTATCAACAACAACTTCGTTCAGCGCAAACATTTTTTGCTTATCTTTTTCAACATGCAGTGAAAGCACGGAACGTTCTTCAATAATGTGTTTGTCGTTAAGAATCTCGCGGATAAACGTTTCCAATTCGTCAACGGAAATTTCCGCCATAAATCCGAGTTTGCCGAGATTGATGCCGACAATCGGAATCCCGGAATTCCCGACAATGCGCGCGGCATTGAGTATTGTTCCATCGCCGCCGAATGCAACAACAATATCAACATCGTTCACAAAATCTTCCGTTTTCAAAAAATCTTGTTTCCGAATTTTTAGTTCGGGATGTTTGCGAAATTTTTTTTCAAGGTCGATATGAAAGCGGCAGTCCAACGGCAGATGATCTTCAAGATGGAGAAGATGTTCAACCGCTTGAATTAAAGAATTTTTTAGCGGATTACCGATGATTCCAATTTTCATTGTTTCGGCGCGCCCGTTTCTTTTGCTTTTTCATCAACAAAATTTAATTTTAATTCCTGCGTAACCGATGAAAGAAATTTTTCTTCTTCGGCAGAAAGATTTCCTTTCATTTTTATCATCAACATATCCAAAATATCTATTGAATATTGCGCGCGCTCAATATCGCGTTCAATCTTGTCGGTTATCGGGTCTTTAATTTTTCCCAGCTGCATCATCGCCGCGCTGTGAAACATAGAAACTAATTGCACAAAAAGCATTTGTTGTTGATTTACATCCATAATTTATCTCCGTGAAATAAATTGTTTTTCCCACAATTTAGCATATTTTGTAAACACATACGCAGAAGAAAGCATTGCAAGTAATAAGCCCTGCGTTCCGTCTAAAAATCCGCGTCGAAGAAAATACATTTTAATAAATTGCCAGCACGGACGCACAGGGATATCCGATTTTTTAAAGCTCTTTCCATTTTTTAACAAATCATTCGATGCCAATGAAGTGTAACGATTAAATTTTGTTACATAATGATACAAATTCGGATCGGTGAAATGAAGCAAATCGTTTTTTAATTCCCCAATCTTCCCGTGAATGTTTAATCCTTCATGAACGGCGGCATCATTAAACTCCGCCCGTTGTTTATGAAACAGCCGCGGAACTCTGCCGGGATACCAGCCGCTGTGTTTAATCCAGCGATGAAGAAAATACGCGCGCCGCGCTGCTGTAAATGCCGCCTCTTTCGGATTTTTTTCAATGCGCCGCTGAATTTCAATTGCAAGTTCCTGCGTTACGCGTTCATCGGCATCAAGCCATAAAATCCAATCATATTTTGTTTCTTCAACCGCAAATTGTTTTGCCGCAGCAAATCCGAGCCACGGTTTAATAAATACTTTTTCCGTATGTATTTTTGCAATTTCAACCGTTGCATCTTTGCTTTCAGCATCAACAACAACAATATCGTCGCTCCATTCAACGCTGCGCAGACACTCATCAATATTATGCGCTTCGTTTTTTGTAATTACAATTACTGAAATTGGAATCACGATAATTTTTCCTTAGACAAATTTTTTGCCGCAAATGCAAGACCAACGCTTGTCCAAACAAAAATCATTATTTCATGATCGCCAAAATTCCATTCAAACAATCCGTTCACAAAAAATCCGGTAAAGATTGCAGAAGCGGCAAGACCTGAATTTCGTTGTAATGAATCAAATTTCCATTTACAAAATAACGTAATTTCTTCAACAAGAATTTTTCCCCATAGC
>CAYXEE010000225.1:0-4555 GCA_964463935.1 uncultured Chitinophagaceae bacterium
TTAGTAGAAGCATTTTTTTGATTCTGCGTAACTTCAGTTAAGAATAAAAAACTCTGCGACTCCGCGTTGAAAAAAATGGAAATTAATGCGAGTTAAAGAAACAGGAAAAAATAATTTATGGCTATGACAATAACAGAAAAAATTTTAGCAAAACATTCCGGCAGAACCTCAGTTCAACCCGGCGATAATGTGTGGATTGATGTTGATGTGTTAATGACGCACGATGTCTGCGGTCCCGGAACGTTTGGAATTTTCAAACGCGAATTTGGAAAAGATGCAAAAGTGTGGGACAAAGATAAAGTTGTTGTAATTCCAGACCATTATATTTTTACGGCAGATACGCATGCAAACCGCAACATTCAAATTCTGCGCGACTTTGCAAAAGAGCAAGACCTTCCGCATTATTATGATGTCGGAACTGATCGCTACAAAGGCGTCTGCCACGTTGCAATGCCGGAAGAAGGTTTTACTCGTCCAGGCGAAGTTCTTTTTGGAACAGATTCGCACACTTGCACTGCGGGCGCGTTCGGAGAATTTGCAACGGGAATCGGCAACACCGATGCGGCGTTTATTCTCGGCACAGGAAAATTGTGGGTGAAAGTTCCTGAAACAATGAAATTTATTTTTGAAGGCGAAATGCCAAAATATCTTATGGCAAAAGATTTAATTCTTGCGGTTATCGGAAAAATTGGCGTTGACGGCGCAACGTACCGCGCAATGGATTTCTGCGGAAGCACGATAGATTTCATGACGATGGAAGACAGAATGACGCTCTGCAATATGGTAATTGAAGCCGGCGGAAAAAACGGAATCTGTGCGCCCGACAAAAAAACGATTGATTATGTTACAGCGCGAACAAATAAATCTTTTGAATGTTATTACAACGATGATGATGCAAAATATCATTCCGTCTATAAATTTAATGTGAATGAAATTGAGCCGACCGTAGCAAAGCCGCATTCGCCGGATAATAAAGCGGCGGTGAGCGAAGTTGCAGGAACAAAACTTGACCGCGCATATATCGGAAGCTGTACCGGAGGAAAAATTTCTGATTTTATTGCCGCGGCAGAAATTATGTACGGAGAAAAAGTTAAGATAGATACATTCATCGTTCCTGCAACAACCGATGTTGCAAAAGCGATTACAGAAATAAAAGTAAAAGGAAAACCGATTTTACAAATCTTTGAAGAAGCCGGCTGCCGCATCGGCGATTCTTCCTGCGCGGCGTGTCTGGGCGGTCCATCCGATACGTTTGGAAGATTGAACAATGCGGAAGTTTGTATTTCATCTACAAACAGAAATTTTCCCGGACGCATGGGTTCAAAGAAATCGCAAGTGTATCTTGCTTCGCCGTACACCGTTGCCGCTTCGGCAGTTAAAGGCGTAATCACAAATCCACGAGAATTTTTTAATTAAAAAAACAAGACCTCGCAGGTTTTTAAAACCTGCGAGGTCTGAGTTGAAAAAAATTACTATGAAAGAAATTATTACAGGCAAAGCATTCGTTATTGGAAACGACATTGACACAGACCAAATAATTCCCGCGGCTCATCTTGTGTACAAACTTGATGACCCGGAAGAGAAGAAAAAATACGGAACATACGCTCTTTCCGGCGTGCCGATTGAACAATCCGGTTTGCCGCTGGGAAATATTCCGTTCACCAAAGAAGGCGAATGGCAGAGCGAATTCAAAATTATCATCGGCGGAAAAAATTTCGGCTGCGGTTCGTCGCGCGAACATGCGCCGTTTGCGCTTCAAATTGCCGGCGCGGAAGCAGTTATTGCGGAAAGTTATGCGCGCATTTTTTATCGAAATGCGATTGACGGCGCATTTATCGCTCCGTATGAAACTCAACAGCATTTATATCAAGAAATTAAAACAGGCGATGAACTTGAACTTGATACATCAAAAGGAATTTTGAAAAACAAAACACAGGGAAAAGAATATCAATTGCAATCGCTCGGCGATATAGAACATATTCTTCGCAGCGGAGGAATATTTGAATACGCGCGCAAGTCGGGAATGCTTGCAAAATAATTATTTTTCACGCAAAGCCACAAAGACAACAAAGATAAATATGAATGAAAATGAACTTTCAAAGTTAATTGTCGATGCGGCGTATTCTTTACACACAAAACTTGGTCCGGGTTTACTTGAATCTGTTTACGAAGAATTGTTTGTATATGAACTTTACAAAAGAAATCTTTCTGTTCAACGCCAAGTAGAATTACCGGTATGGTATGACGGAAAGCAGTTTAATTCAAATTTTAGAATAGACGTATTGGTTGAAAAATTAGTTATTGTAGAATTAAAATCGGTGGAAACAATTCAATCTGTACATAAAAAACAATTATTAACATATCTAAAACTTTCAAATAAAAAATTGGGATTACTAGTTAACTTTGGCTCTGCATTAATCAAAAATGGAATTTTTAGAATTGTAAATAATTTAGAAGATAAAGAATAATTCTTTGTTGTCTTTGCGACTTAGCGAGAGATTAGAATGTTAAATAAAACCATAGCAATTATTGGCGCAGGAAATATGGGAACATCCCTGATTCGCGGTATTTTAAATGGGAATCTTACTTCCGCAAAAAAAATCTACGCAAGCGGCGTTCGTACGGAAAAATTAGAAAAACTGAAATCCGAATTTGGCGTAAATATTACGGACAATAATAAAGAAGCGGCAAAACATGCAGATATTGTCATTCTCTGCGTTAAAGCATCGGCGATACGCAAAGCGCTGGAAGAAATGCGCGAAGTTTTGCACAGAAATCAATTCATCATTTCCATTGCCGCCGGCGTTACAACAGAATCAATGGAAAAAATTGTCGGAAAAAATATTCCCGTCGTACGCTCTATGCCGAATATTGCTTCAACGGTTGGTCTTGGTTCAACGGCAATTTCGTTCGGAAAACATGTTCATGAAAAACAGCACGATATTGCGATAAAAATTTTTGAAGCAGTCGGCGAAGTGGTTGTTGTCGGCGAACAGCATCTTGACGCTGTAACAGGATTAAGCGGAAGCGGTCCGGCATATATTTATATGGTCATTGAGGCATTGATTGACGGCGGCGTAAAGATGGGATTGCCGAGAGATATTTCTACAAAACTTGCAATTCAAACAGTACTCGGCTCGGCAAAACTTGTTAAAGAATCGAACGTTCATCCCGCAATTCTGCGCGACCAAGTAACAACGCCAGGCGGAACAACAATCAATGCAATTCACGAACTTGAATCGCACGGACTTCGCTCAATGCTTATTGATGCTGTCGCAACTGCAACAAAGCGCTCAAAAGAACTTTCTGAATTAATAAACAAATAGAAAATAAATTCTCTGAAACTGTAGTTTTAAAATAAGTATGAATAAAATAATTACTGTAATTTCCGGCGATGGAATTGGACAAGAAGTAGTTTCTGCATCGCTTACTGTTTTAGAAGCAGTCGCTAAAAAATTCAATCACACGTTTTCTTATCAATATGCGCTTGCGGGCGGCGCCGCGTTGGATGCAACGGGAATTCCACTTCCTGATGAAACATTGAAACTTGCAAAATCCTGCGATGCTGTTTTGCTCGGCGCAGTCGGCGGACCCAAATGGGATATGAATCCGCAGCATTTAAAACCAGAACGCGCGCTTCTCGGTCTGCGAAAAGAATTGGGATTGTACGCAAATATCCGTCCCGCAAAAATTTATTCCGCGCTTGTTGATGCTTCCGCATTAAAAAAAGAAATTGTTGACGGCGTGGATATTATTGTTGTGCGCGAATTAACCGGCGGATTGTATTTCGGCAAACCGAGCGGATTTGAACAGCGAAACGGAGAAGAGGTCGGTTTCAATACAATGATATATTCAGAATCAGAAGTGAAGCGCATCGCTGTTTCTGCGTTTGAAATTGCTCGCAAAAGAAAAAAGAAATTGTGCTCCGTTGACAAAGCAAACGTTTTGGAAACTTCTCAGCTCTGGCGCAAAGTTGTTATTGAAGCGGCAAAAGATTTTCCCGATGTTGAACTTTCGCATATGTATGTGGATAATTGTTCAATGCAATTGATTCGCAATCCAAAACAATTTGATGTGATTGTTACAGAAAATATGTTTGGCGATATTTTAAGCGACGAAGCCGCAATGCTTACCGGTTCTATCGGCATGCTTGCATCGGCGTCGCTCGGCGGAAACGTGGCAATGTATGAACCGGTTCACGGCAGCGCGCCGGATATTGCAGGACAAAACAAAGCCAACCCGATTGCAACAATTGCCTCTATTGCAATGATGTTGAAATATTCTTTCAACCTCGGCAATGAATCTGATGTTATTGAAAACGCAATTGAAAAAGTTTTGAACAAAAATTTCCGCACGGGAGATATTTACACTGCGGGGATGACGCTGCTCGGAACAAAAGAAATGGCTGAAAAAATAGTTGAAATAATTTAAAGTAAATTATTTTTTTCGCGCAAAGCCGCCGAGAAGCAAAGAAAAATAAACTTTCTGTTTAGGTTTATCATTAACTGAAGTTACGCAAGAAGTTAAAACATAAGCGAAATAAGGGGTATATTAG
>CAYXEE010000226.1:0-4534 GCA_964463935.1 uncultured Chitinophagaceae bacterium
GTTACAAATGTTCGGCGCGAGCGAATTCCGATGTCATTTGTTCTTGAGCAGAATTTCCCCAATCCTTTTAACCCCTCAACAATTATCCGCTATGAAATTCCGCAGGAAAGCTATGTAACGTTAAAAGTGTACGATGTTTTGGGACGAAGCGTTGCAACGCTTGTGAACGGAACGCAAGATGCAAAAGTGTATAATATTCCGTTTTCCGCACAGCAATATTCGCTCGCTTCGGGAATGTATATTTATCAATTGCGCGCCAAAAGTACGGATGGAAAGACGGAATTTGTTCAGACGAAGAGGATGGTGGTGATGAAGTAATGTGTTTGAAGATTCAAATCCGTCGTTGAATATACAGTTGAGATTCAGCGGCGTTTTTATTCTAAAGTAACTGAAGTTACGCAGATGGTCATGCTGAGCGAGGCACGCTTAAGTTTGTAAGGTCATCCTTCGGCGCATCCTTCAAAAAACAAAGGATTTGCTCAGGATGACCTTAATTTTTTGTGCCGAGTCGAAGCATTTTTTTATTTTGCGTAACTTCAGTAAAGTAAAATATTTTGCTCAATTTTTTGTATTTTCAAATAATAATTTTTAACAATAATGAAAAGCACTGTAAATATTTCAGCATACAGAAAAGAATAAGAAGTTCCGTTGACTAAAAATTGTTTTTATGAATCTTTCATTTCAATCTTCGCTTTTTCTTGTTGTGCTGTTTGCCGCCGCTTCTGTTGCAATTTCAATAGCAATGTATCGGCAGACTGTGCCGCAGGTTTCCGATGCAAAACGGCGGACTCTTATCGCATTGCGAAGCGCGGGACTCTTTTTTATTCTTATCGCGCTTTGCGAACCGCTGCTGCAATTTATTTCTGTTTCAATGCAGAAGCCAACTGTTGCACTACTCGTAGATAATTCGCTCAGCATGTCTCAGCGCGACGCGATTGGAAACCGCGAAGAGATTGCGCGTTCAATTATTGCAAGCTCATCATTGCAAAAACTTTCTTCTGCCGCAGAAATTCGCACAATTGCATTCTCATCGGAAGCAATGTTTCTTTCTGCAGATTCGTTTCGCTGTAACGGCGCTTCGACAAATATAGCTTCGGCTTTAAACTTTGCGCTAAAAGAATTTCCTGCAAATCTTCACAGCATAATTCTTCTTTCGGATGGAAATTTTAACGCCGGCTCAAATCCGTTATACAGCGCAGAGCGTTCCCGCGCGCCTATTTTTACAATCGGCATCGGCGATACGATGGAACAAAAAGATATTTCCGTTGCTTCGCTGAATGTAAACTCTCTTGCGTACAGCGAAACGACTATTCCGGTTAATGGACAAATAAAAATTTCCGGCATTGGATATTCAAATCTTGCCGTTACATTACTGGAAGATGGAAAACAAATTGCGCAAAAAAATATTACCGTCAACGCATCGCCTGCAGCAGTCAGCATTATTCCGTTCGCGTTTGAATACACTCCTTCTTCCGCAGGAACAAAAAAAATTACCGTATCGGTAAATTCCGCTGCCGGAGAATTGACGGAACAAAATAACCGCCGCTCTGCTCTGGTAAAAGTGTTGAAAAATAAATTGAAGATTGCGATTCTTGCCGGCGCGCCGAGTGCAGATGTTTCCGCAGTAACTTCTGCTATTAACGATGATGTAAATATTGAAGCGGTCTCATTTTTGCAAACTGTCGGCGGCGAAATTAAAAATCTTACAGATAAAAAAACGCTGCAGCAATCTCTGAATGAAACGGACTGCATTATTTTTTGCGGATTTCCTTCGCAATTTACAACGCAGAATTCTTTGCAAACAATAAAAGAAGCGGTTCAGCAGAAAAATCTGCCGCTCTTATTTCTTGCAAGCAGGACGATTGATTTTCCTAAACTGCGGCTGTTAGAAACGCTTCTTCCTTTTTCTGTTGCGGCGGAAAAAATTGACGAGCAGTCTGTTTTTCCTTCAATTCCAGCGCGACAAAAATTTCATCAATTGATAAATCTCAACGGAAATTCTGCAGATTTGTGGCAAAAACTTCCGCCGATTTTTTATTCTCTGCCGACCTTTAAAGCGAAACCGGAAGCAATCGTGCTTTCAGAAATTTCTCTGCAAGGGGTTTCTCTTCCGATGCCGTTAATTGTTCTGCGTAACGCAGCAGGCATGCGTTCACTTGCCGTTTTGGGATATGGAATTCACCGCTGGAAACTTCTTGCTTCCGCAAACGAAGAAACAAAAGGATTTTTCTCCGTTTGGTTTTCAGCAGTCGTGCGATGGCTTTCTACGCGCGATGCGGATAAGCGTCTGCGCGTTGAACCGATGAAAGAATTTTTTGCTCAGGGCGAACAGATTGAATTTACGGCGCAGGCGTACAATGAAAGTTATGAACCGCTTGACGGCGCAGAAATTTCTCTTAATGTTCGTTCGATGAACGGACAAAAAGAAAATCTTGTTGAAGAAAATTTTGAATTCGCGGGGAGCGGAAGGTACGCCGCACAGATTGGAACTCTGCCTGAAGGAGATTATTCGTACAAAGCAAAAGCAACGCTCGTCGGAAATGTTGTTGACAGCGCATCGGGAAGATTCAGCGTTGGCGAGCAGCAGTTGGAATTTACAGAAACAACTATGAACAAAACATTGATGATGCAAATTGCATCTAAATCCGGCGGAATGTATGCCGATGCAAAAAATGCCGATTCGTTATTTACAAAAATCGCTTCGCTTCCCTCGCTCATTCCGCAGGAAGTTACGACAAAAAAAGAATTTGAATTGTGGAATTTACCTATTGTTCTTTCGTTGATAATTGTAATTTTTGGAATTGAATGGCTGATACGAAAGCGGAGCGGTATGTTATGACGCTAACCGCGCAGCCCGTCTTTTTGCGGGCGGAGCGGTATATTGTAAAACTATCTTACGCCAATCACGGCGTCTTATTCTTTTGAAATATCTTCTTTGGTTTATCAGTTTTTTTGCGCGAGCTATTTAAATATTCCACCAGTAGCTTATTTTTATTACGTACACATTATCCGGCGCGGAGGAAAATGTATCGCCAAGACTTGTTCCGAGAGACGATTCATAGCGCTGTAACGTATCGAAAAATCTTCTTCCGTGAGACCAAACAAAATAGAATGTGCTTCCTTCGCGGTATTCCCAGCGTAGAACAATATTGGAAGTAAACGATGTTCTGTAAAAATTTACGTTGCGCGAATAATTGCTGAACCGAAGCAGCGAGCCGTTCGATTGAAGAGTGGAAAAATTTTCATACTTCCCTTTCGCGCGGAAAAATTGATTATAGATTTGAAGCGAAATATTTTTTGTAAACAACGCCGAACCGCGAAGCGTTATATCTAATCCATCTACATCCCGTTTTCCAAAAAGCGCGTACGGAACTGCTGCAATCTGCACCGTATCGGCAAACGAATCAATATCCCGCGCTGATGAATAGCCAAACGTCAATTTATATTCCATTGCTGTTGTCGGGCGAATTGTTATCGAACCGGACGTATTTGAGTGCGCTCCGTTGTTTGCATTTATTTTGTATGATTGATCAATTTCGCCGATTATTATTTGCCGCGAGTCGCTTGAAATCTGCGCGCGAAAATTTACAGCCGATGGATAATTGTAAACGCCGTAGCCGCGCGGTTCGAACGGATCTTTTTCAGAAAATGAATAATTAACATCGCCGGCGATTCCCCAATAATTCAACAGCTGCGCGCTGGAAGATGCGGTAAATTCTTTAAATAACGTTAAGCGGTCAAAATTCCACCGCAAATGCTGGCGCACGCCGAATCTATAATTTCGGAAAAACTCATCAGAAGTTAATTCTCTGTACAAAAGCGACGAAGAAACTCCGTAATCATTCGGGCTGTTAAAAAATCCCATATCATTGATAAAATATTTCTTCGACGTAAAATCTGTATTAAGATTAAAAAGCCAATGCTCGCCGCTCACTTTTCCGAAATTCATTTTTCCTGCGCTTCCTTCTCTCGGTTCGCCGTTTGAAAAACGAATTTTAGAGCCGGCAAGAAATCCATCAAGCTGATAATTATTATTATCAAATTTTATTTTCCAATCCATTCCTGCGGTAAACGCCGGATAGCGGGAATCGCGCGCTGCGGCTGTAACAATTCCGCCGATGTTTGAATTTTCCCAGAAATCTTGTTTCACTCGCACCAGACTAAAATTTGCAGAAGGTTCGGCGCGCAGCGATTGTATTTTTCCAAGCGTATCGCGGTACGAAAATTCTTCTTCCTGCGTAATCGCATTCAACACACCGATAGAAAGTCCGCTGGAATTTTTTCCGGTAAGTTTTGCCGCCGCAAGAATTGTCGCATTCTGCGGTTCGTCGGTAATTGCAATTCCATCCGAAGGAAGGCGCGGATAAATCGGCTTGCCGATTCTGCGCGAATAAAAAAGTCCGGGACCAAATGATCCGCCAAATGTTACAAAACGAAGAATCTGCGTACCTTCAATAAAGAACGGACGCTTTTCAGGATAAAACTTTTCGAACGTTGTTAGATTAAGAACGGCGGGGTCGGCTTCTACTTGTGC
>CAYXEE010000227.1:0-3212 GCA_964463935.1 uncultured Chitinophagaceae bacterium
TGTATTTCCTTCGGCGGCTTTTTGGATTTCGAAAGCATACGTAAATCTTGGCGAGTGCTACGAGAAAACAAATCAACTTCAAAAAGCAAAAGAAGCGTACGCGTATGTTGTGAAACAAAATAAAGTTCCTGAACTTGTAACGCTTGCAGAAAAACGATTGAAAACGCTGGAGCAATTATGAAAAAGTTTTCAATGCGTTGGCTGGGAAAAATTATTTTTATAGTTTCGTTTTCTGCAATTCTTTCTGCGCAGGAAAAAAAAGAAGCCGCGCCGCAGCGAGATGCCGCTGTTCCCGATCAGGAAAAGAAAGCGGATGCGCCGCTTCCTAAAATTGATCTTCCCGAATTTGTTATTACCGGTCAGGAATCAATCATTCTTCCCGAATATTCTAAAAAAGAAATTGATGAAGAAAAAATATTTTCGCCGTCAAAACCGGAAGCGGGAAACAGAAATATTTCTGTGGGCAGCGCATTTGTTCCGAAACAGACAAAAAGTTTTGTTCAACAGCCGCAGCCGTTGAACGGAAAAATTTTTGCGGGAATGGGATTTTTTACAACGCCTATTTTGGACGGATGGTTCGGTCAGCACGATAATCAAAACTCGTACGTGCTGAACGGATATTATCATCGCAGCAGCGGTCATGTTGATTTCGGCGAATGGTGGAAAGGAGGATTCGGCGCAAAAGGAAATTATGTAATGCCGGAATCATCGCTTATTCCATTTTCACAACTCAATGGAAAAATATTCTACGATAGAGAAAATTACAAAGCGTATGCCTCTGCCTCGCCTTCTCGCGTGCGCAGTGTAAGTTTTGCAGAAATTGCAGCGGGCATCGGTTCGCGGTACGCGCTTCCGTACCGCTCGTTGAGCGGATTTGATTACTCGGGAACAATCGGCTGGAACGCGCATACTGCCGTGGATTCAATTTCTGTTGCTGAACGAGACGGTTATTTTTCTGCGAATGCTTCTACAAAATTTGAAGATTTATTTATGCGCGGTCAAATAGATTACCGCACAACAGCGTATGATATGCCGATTTCATCTCAGTCCGGTCAATGGTTTGTGTTAAAGTTTGACGGGCGAACAATGCTTCTAAAGGAATTGCAATTAAATTTTTCCGTACAGCAATATTTGTTTCGCGGCAATATCGGCAAAGCATCCGGCAGACTGTTCCCTCAAGCGGAACTTCGCTATTTTATGACAGAAAATGCCGCAATTTACACAGCTTTTAACCCTTCTGTTGAACGGAACACGCTTTCTTCAATTATTCGTCTGAACAAATATATTGATTTTAATGCGCCCATTGTTCCAACGGAAAATCCGATTGGCGTTGTAACAGGAATGGAAGTTCGACTTACAGAACAGATAACGACAAACGCAAAATATCACTATCGCCATATAAATAATTATCTCACTTTTTTAGATTCAAATGATGCAAAAGTGTGGGAAGTTTTTTATCTTTCAGGCGTACGTTCGTCAAAATTTGATGTAAATCTTTCGTATCGTCCTGATGAAAAAACAATAGTGCGAAGTTACTGTTCGTTTGTGCAGGAAAAAATAAAAGATTCAACGAACATTCTTCCGTATGTTCCTAAATTCAGCAGCGGAATTGTGTATTATCATGCGTTTGATTTCGGAGTAAATGTAGAAGCGACGACGGAATATTTTTCTTCTCGTTATTCAAAATTTTTCAGCAAAAGTAAAAATGCAGGATATGTTCTTGCAGGCGTTAAAGCAGATATGACAATTTTTAGTACATTTCGCGCGTATGCAGAAATTGGAAATCTTTTTAACCAAAAATTTTATATTTGGAATGGATATCGGGAGCGTCCGTTGTTTTTGCTGTTCGGTATCAGCTACAGCTGGTAAAAAAATTTTTCACATAATTATTTATTGAAGGAGTGCCGACATGCCAAATCTTAATGTAAAAGGGGAATCCGGTAAAGCGCCGTCGGGCGCATCGGGAGGCGGCGGAGGAAGTTCCAAACTTGTACTGTATCTTTTGTTAGCAGTTTTTGCATTTGCCGGAATTGCATTTGTACTGAACACAACTGGCGTAGTAAAATTATGGGGAAAGAAAAAAGCGGCTCCCGTTGTTGTAGATATTCCCATAGAAGAAACGTATGAGCCGCCGGTACAGCAAAATTCTCCGCTTACAAACCAGACCGAAACAACGCCTTCTGCTGCGGAACAGCCGGGTGAAAATTCAACCGTTGTTCAGCCGCATGGTATGAAATCTCCCGAACCGAAACAGGTGAAAATAAAAACATCTTCGGAAATTTCCGGCACAGGAATGTTTACTGTACAAATTGCTTCGTTCACCAGCGCGGAAAAAGCAAACAAACTTGCCGCGGCGTACGCCGATGCAGGTTATTCTTCGTTTGTGCAGCACGCGAACGGCTATTTCAGCGTTTGTATCGGACGATATGAATCGCGCGCTTCTGCAAAGCAAGAAGGAGAAAAACTTGTTCCGATGCTGGAAAATAATTATGCAGTTGTAAAAGTACAATAATTTTTTTGAAAGATACTTCGCAATGAATATGCTTGAACTTTTTCTTAAAGGGGGATTAGTAATGTGGCCGATACTGCTTTGTTCGCTCATTACAGTAGCGGTGATTATTGAAAAATTTATTGCGCTTCAGCAGTCAAAATTTGATCCGAAGCAGTTAATGATAAAAATCCGCAGCGCGCTTTCGCGCAACGATATTGCCGGAGCTGTGGATGCGTGTTCTAAAATAAAAGCGCCGGTTGCAAATATTTTGCGTCACGGCGTGTTGAATTACAAACAAGGAGCGCAAGCAGTGAACGATGCAATTGAAATTGCCGGTAAAGAAGAAATTTTTCATTTAGAAAAACGTCTTTCTGTTCTTGCTAACATGGCGGGCGTTGCGCCGATGCTTGGATTTTTGGGAACTGTTACCGGTATGATCGGCGTGTTTCATACAATCGAAAAACTTTCCGGAAATGTAAATCCTGGAGTGCTTGCGGGGGGAATTTGGGAAGCGATGTTAACAACGGCTTTTGGATTGATAGTCGGAATTCCGGCATTGTATTTTTACAATTTTTTTGTCGCCAAAGTAAATCGTTTTGTATTTCAGATTGAAAACAGCGCGGAAGAATTCTTAAATTTGGTGAAAGCAGGCGCTTCAGAAGAACAGATTCAGTCGGCGAACTCGGGCGGACAAGTTTCCGCAAAACCAAAACGGACGGTA
>CAYXEE010000227.1:3232-4523 GCA_964463935.1 uncultured Chitinophagaceae bacterium
GAGCCGAAAGGCGAGTAAATTTTCCCGATGAAATTTGAACGAAAACATAAGATTGAACCGAATTTTAATTATGCTTCATTAACGGATATTGTGCTTCAGCTGCTTATCTTTTTTATGTTAACGTCGTCGTTTGTTTCAATGACCGGCGTAAAAGTTGCGCTTCCCAAGGCGCAGTCCGGCGAAATGAATTCCGACCGCCAAACAATTGTAACGCTGACAGCCGGAGGAAGACTTTTTCTTAATGCAGAAGAAGTTACAACGGAAACTTTGGGACAAAAACTTATTCCGATATTAGACCGCAATCAGAATCAAATAATTATTATTAAAGCGGATAAAGAAGTAAACCTTCAAAAAGCAGTTGAAGTTATTGATCTTGCGAAAGGAGTCGGCGCTCAGAAATTTATGATCGCCACCGAGCCGGAAAACGGAGAATAATTATGGCGCGTTCTGCAAGAGAATTTTCCATCGGATGGTCTGTTTCAATTTTTTTTCATATCGCTATAGCAATTCTACTTTTCTTTTCAACAATTAAGCAATATGTAAACGAACCGCAGTGGGTTGAAGTTTCGTGGGGAGAAATCAGCACGGTTGACCTGCCGAAAGTAAATGTACCGCCGACAGAAAATTCTCAAAAAGAGAGCGGCGAACAGCAGCAGCAATCTGATAACGCCGTAGCATTGCCCACGCGGCGCGCGCTTGATTTTCCCGACGACGTTATTCCCGTAAAATCCAAAAGAAAAAGTATTACTGCAGAATCTCCGTCGGTTACAACTTCCGGTAAAACTGCCGCATCGGAAGAGCGGAGAAGTTCTCTTTCAACCGGGGCCGGCTCAAAAGATAATGTTATTGGTAAATCAACAAGCGAATCAAATTCGCAAATTGCTACGCCGTTCGGCGCAGGAAATGATGCCGGCGGAATCGGAAGCAATGTTTCGTTTGCAATTCAATGGACGGACGGCGGAAATAGAAAATTATTAGTCGGCGATATGCCGAGCTATCCGCCCGGCGTAAATATTTCTGCGCAGATTAAACTTCGCGTTGTTGTTCAAGCGGATGGAAATATCCGCTTGGCACAGCCGGCGCAAAAAGGAGAAACGCGATTAGAAAATGCCGCAATAAACAAAGTCCGCTTATGGAGATTTGAACCTCTTGCAAGCTCCCAGCCGCAGGTAGAACAGCTCTGCACAATTACTTTTAACTTTACGTTGAAGTAGAAATTTTCTACGATTCTTAAAATATAACTGAAGTTACGCAAAATGATGTTTAAGGACTCAAAACCTGAATCCCGTCA
>CAYXEE010000228.1:0-4518 GCA_964463935.1 uncultured Chitinophagaceae bacterium
CCTTACAAACTTAAGCGTGCCTCGCTCAGCATGACCATCTGCGTAACTTCAGATTCTTACCATTGTTGTAAATTTTTCAGTTTTATATTCGCAAACAAGTAGAGACAATTATGAAATAGTTTCGTCATTGTCGTTAATTAAACTTGGCAATTCTTCATTTGCGTCCGGCGGAGTTGTCGGCGTTGAATACGGCGAACAAGCCGCTCCAATTAAGAATCCGGCAGTATTACAATCCGGTTCGTTATCTTTATACGCCGAAATAGAAAAGAGAAATCCAACAGAATATTTTTTTTCAGATATGGAATATGACGGGCAGAATATTCTTCCTGTATATGCGGCAGTAGTTTTTCCTTATGACAAATTTACTTTTGCAGTTGGGTACGGAAATATTTACAACCAGTAGGTTAGAATAAAGAATATTGAATTTTCAACCGATGATACTCCCGAAGGAACGGGTGAAAAGCATGATATTGTATATAAAAGAAAAATTGATTTGTATTTTGTTTCATCTTCATATAAACCGCTGGAATGGTTGTCGGCGGGATTCACGATTGGCTACCAAAAGTCGTGGATGAAAGATGTAATCGGGAAAACAACGCTTACCGGAACCGGAAATGCATTCGCATTTATGGCAGGATTTTTTTGCTCGCCGCTGGAAGATTTTACCTTGGGAACTTCTGTGCAGTATTTTTCAGGTACAACTATAGCGCTGCGGCAAAATAATACATCATTAAATCTTAATTTTCCTTCGGGACGTAAACCAAATACCGCAACAAAATTAGAATCGGCAAATTTTAGATTATCGCATCCTCTCAACGCGCAAATAGGAGCATCGTACAGAATATTCCCCTCGTTAACAATTTTTGCCGGCACAGAGTTTCAGCAATGGGCAAAACTTAAAAACCATTACAGCAATGTTTTTCAGAAGCATTTTGGAATAAAATACTCGCCGATTTCTATGGCAGTTTTTCGCTGCGGATATTTTACGCAGAAAAATGCAGATAGAGAAATACGCAAGTTTGACCAGCAGTTTTTAACAGCCGGATTTGAATTCCATTACAATAATTTGTTTGTTTTTTCAGTAAGCGGCGCAACCAACAGTTTTTTTGCAAATCCTAACGTACCATCAAAAAATTTTATAGAAATAAAAGATTTTCATCAGACAATATTAAAAACAGCAATTGAAATTCGGCTGTAAAGCATTTCTCATAAGCAGTTTTTTTTTATGAGCGGCGGCTTATATTTCAAATTTATCCATTCGATTGGGAATGGCGACATTTTGAAATTTATTTTCGCGCAGCGCCTGTGCAAATTTTTCAGACTGATCTTCGTCGCCATGAACTAAAAAAATATTTTTTAATTCCGATTTATCAAACGGAGAAAAATATTCCAGCAGTTCATTCTTGTCTGCGTGCGCGCTGAATGAATTCAGCACGGCGACTTCGCATTTCAATGTATGCGCTTCGCCAAAGATAGAAACTTCGGGATTTCGCTCTACTAATTTTCTTCCCAGCGTATGTTCCGCCTGGTAGCCGATAATCATTATTGTATTGTTTGCGTTAGAAATATTATTTGCAATATGATGCACAACTCTTCCCGCTTCGCACATTCCCGAAGCGGCAATAATCATACACGGCTCTCGTTTTTCATTTAATTTTTTTGATTCTTCAACGTCGCGAATGTAATGCAGACGGTCAAAACCGAACACATCGTCGTCGGTTTTCATTATTTCCAATGTTTCATTGTCAAAACATTCCGGGTGTTTGCGAAAAACTTCTGTTGCATTGGTTGAAAGCGGACTATCGACATACATTGGAATATTCGGAAGCAATCCCTCGTTCTTCAAATTATTCATTTGGTACACAATATCCTGCGTTCTTCCAACGCTGAAAGCAGGAACTATTACTTTTCCGCCGCGCTCAACTGTGCGCTTTACAACGTCCAATAATTTTTTCGGCGATTGGTCTGTCGGTTCATGAACTCTTCCGCCGTACGTGCTTTCAGAAATAAGCGCAGAAACATTTCCCATAAATTCCGGGTCGCGCAGAATAGGAAGATTTTTTCTTCCCACATCGCCGGTAAATCCGAAGTAATACGGCGCGCGGTTTTTTTCTTCAATTCTAAGGCGTATGGATGACGAACCGAGAATATGTCCGGCGTCAAAAAACTGCGCGCTGACGCCGTTCACAACGGGAAATTCTTTTCGGTAAGGAATTTCCGTAATCATTCCAAGCATTGCATTAACATCATCAATAGTGTACAGCGGTTTTATCGGCGGAATATTTTTGAGCGCATGTTTTTTGTTTACAAATTCTGCATCCCGTTCTTGAATGTGCGCGCTGTCTAACAGCATTATTCTGCAAAGATCGGCGGCTGCCGGCGTACAATAAATATTTCCTTGAAATCCATTTTTTACAAGATTAGGCAGATTTCCCGCGTGGTCTATATGCGCGTGGGAAAGGATGACGGCATTGATTGTTGGAGGAAGAAACGGAAAATTTTTATTTCGTTCGTATGATTCTGCGCGCCGTCCTTGAAACATTCCGCAGTCCAGCAAAATTCGTTCGCTGTTTACATGCAGAAGATGCATTGAGCCGGTTACTGTTCGCGCCGCGCCGATGAAATGTAGCGTCATAAAAAAATTCCCTAAAAATAAATTTGCAGGAAAACTTCTCTTCAATAGTAATAAAACAAAAAACTGCGTTCAAGAGAGAACGAAGTTTCTTAGAAAATTATAAATTACGGCTGGCGCGGAATTGTAAGAATAAATTCCGTTCCCTTTTCCAGTTCGCTGGTAAAAATAATTGTTCCTCCGTGCAAATCTATAATTCGTTTCGTTATTGCAAGTCCGAGTCCCGTGCCATGTCGTTTACCGGATGTTACAAACGGCTCAAACAGCGTTGTTTGAACATCCGCAGGAATTCCTTTGCCGGTATCTTTTATGGAAATTTTTATGTTCTCTTTTGATGCGCCGGGAAGAATTGTTACTGTTAATGTTCCTCCTTCTGGCATCGCGTCTTCTGCATTGTTGATTAAATTTTCTATTGCACGGATAATGCTTTCTTTATCAACGGTAATTGCGCCGTGCGCGTGCGTGGAAAGAAGAAATTCAATTTTTGAAGAAAGAAACCGCGCGGTATATTCTTTACGCAGCGCTTCGGCGCATTCTTCTATTGTGCATTCAGAATATTCTAACTGAAATTCTCCTTTGGAAAAATCGAGAAGTTCGCGCATCATTCTGTTCATTCTTTGCATTGCCGTTTTAATCATTCCATACATTTCATTTTGCTTTTCTGTCGGCGCATCGCGATGCCGCTGCAAATAATCTATTGCAATAGAAACATTGCTCATCGGCGTACGGAAATCGTGTACAACGGAACTCGCCATTTGTCCCAACGTGGAAAGCCGTTCTTTTTGCATCAATTCGTCTTGAATTTTTTGCAGATTAGTTTGCATTGTCTTGAACGAAGCGGCAAGTTTTCCAAATTCATCGCGGTCGAACTCTGCGCTGATGGTTGTATCGACGGAATTTCCTTTTCCGATTTCCTCTGTAACGTAAATTAATTTTTTTAACGGACGATTCACAAATTTTCGAAACAGCAGCGCATTCAGTACAAGAGAAATAACGATGAATCCGAGAAAAATAAAAAGCGAGCGGAGAAAATTTTTCTGCAAGTCAAGAGATGCCTTTTCTAATGGAACGGTCATTACCGCAGAGCCGAGAACGGAACCTTTTTCAACATTATGGCAGCGCTGACATTTCTTTTCTGCAACAAATGGAATCAACGCTTCCATTTCTTCGCATTCGTGTAAAATTGTCGGACGGTCTGTAGAAAGATTGTTCATTTCGTGCGCCGGATGAAGATTTTTACGGCATGTTAAAAACCAGCGCGGCGTAGTTGTTGCAAAAACAATAGGCATATATTCGCGGTGTAAATCCCACGTTTCAACTTCACGCTTGGCTAAACGGTACACGCGGGCGGAATCTTCAAGATAATCATCCGCCAGCCGCAGACTATCTAAACGAAACAAAATACGAATTTGTTTAATATCGCCGGACTCGCTGATTTTTTTAAGGTAAGAATCATCGACTTGTTCGTTTGTTACCATCATATTAACTAACGCTTCACGGATTGTTCCCGCTTGCGCTGTTGCGGCATTTTGCACCTGCGCCATCATTTGTTCCTGCTGACCGCTGTAATTGAAATACACAATTAACGCCACGGCGGCAAAGAACAGCGGAAAAAACACAATAGAAATCTTTATCGGAAGCGAAAGATTTTTAAACATAGCCCCTCCAAAAAAAATATGTTATGGCAGACAGATTACTCCTAAAATTGTTGCTTTCGTTGCGCCGGTAACAGAAGGTATGTTGGCGCAGTTTTCGTGAACCGCTTCATTTGCCAGCAGCGCAAAACACAACGCTTCTTTTGAACGTTCAGAAATTCCGTACGAATCGCTTGTCGTAACAATTGATGGATAAAAATATTTTTCCAATAAGTTCATCACTGCCGAGTT
>CAYXEE010000229.1:0-4513 GCA_964463935.1 uncultured Chitinophagaceae bacterium
TCATTACGAAATACCGCGAGAGTAATTTTCTCGCCGGATTTGAATTGAGAAATTCTGTCGGGAATTTCATTTGTACGAACGCGAAAATTATTTATTGCAAGAAGTTCATCGTTAATATTTAAGCCCGCTTTTTCGGCGGGAGAATTCGGATAAATTGAAATAATGCGGGTTTTTTCTCCTGCATCTTGTGTAGAAAATCCCAAACCAACAACAGAAGAAGTATCGGATGCAGTAATTTCAAGTCCGGCATAGCGTAAAATTTTTTCCCATGGAAGCGGCGTAGTTCCTGTAATAAAATTTGTAAAAAATTCTGCGAATGAAGTTTTGCTGAATTCTTCGCAAATGTTTTGCACATCAAAAGTTGTGTATCCTTTTCCTATTGGGAAACGTTTGTACATTTCGCGCATCACATCATCAAACGAGCGAGCATTGTTTGTGCGCTGACGAAGTTCAAGGTCTAACAGCATGCAAACATCTGCTCCCTTTTCGTAATAATCCGACTGCGAATTTTGCACGTTTTTTAGATTTTTCCAGAATTTTATCCACGCATCAAAACTTGATTCGCTGAGAGATTGAATTCTATTTCCGTACTGCGCGCGGTCTGATCTTATTGAATTTGCAATTTGTTCCAAATAGCTTTTGCTTGTTTGAAATTGCATTCGCACCATAAATAGCGGGGTGTAATAGCTTGTAGCTCCTTCTGCAACCCATAATTCTTCGGAATAATTTTCCCGCGAAAATTCGTACGGCGTAAATCCTTTAGGACGAAATTGTTTTACATTCCATGTGTGAAAAAATTCGTGCGTTGTTAATCCAAGAAAACCGATATATGCCGCTTTATTGTTAAAGATAAATGGGCGCACTCCCATAATTGTAGAATTCAGATGTTCCGTGCCGCCGCCTGCATTTGGCTGGCAGTGAATTTGAAAAACATATTTTTCGTACGGCAAATTTCCGAAGAATTTTTTATGCGCAACGATAATTGTTGTAAAATCTTTTTTCAGCGAGTCAATATTCCAATTTCCTTCGCCGTACATGCTGATACTGTGTTTTTTCCCTTCAACAAAAAATTCAAAATCTTTTTGCGCGCCAATCTCAAGCGGGGAGTCTCCCAATGTTTCAAAATTTGGAGCGGAAAAAATATTCGCTCTATTTTTTACTTCGTCAAGTCCGGTTGTAACATGCCAATTGCCGAACGGGTGAACCGTTAATTCAATCGGGTTATTTTTAAATTCTTCTGCATACATAAATACTGCAAGCGGATCGAGAAAGCCGTGTTCATCATTTAGTTCGCGCGTGCGCAAATTAAATTCGTTTGCATACACTTTGTAGCGCACTGTTACGGATGATTTATTGGATTGAATTTTCCATGTAGATTTATCAATTTTCCGCCATTGCAGATTTTTATTTCCATCGCCGGCGGAAAATTCCTGAACAGCTCCGGCAAAATCTAAAATTACATATCGTCCGGTGCGCCAGTTTGCCATTTTTACTTCCAGCGTTGAGCTGGATATTTTTGGAAAGGTAATTTCAACCTCAAAGAAATGTGTGTGCGGTTTAGACATTGAAAGCTTGTAATGAACAGTCTGAGCGTTTGTCATAAAAAATATTGTTAAAGTGAAAGAAAGAACGATTAAATTTTTCATAGCCCTCAAAATAGTAGTTCGGTTTAATCTAAAAAAATATCATTTTTACTCCAAACAAAAGCGCGAGTGATTTGCGTAATTCTTCACTTGACTGCTAATAAAACCTTCTCTATATTTACAACAGTTAATTACATAAACAATAGGAGCAACGAGTATAGAATTTTTGTTAAGGGTTTAGTTCTTGATGAATTTTTTCCATGAACCCCTTTAACGTTTTATGCTGGTTGCTTTGTAATTTTAAGCCGAACGTTAAAGGAATAACCCAATAAAACGTTCGGTTTTTTTATATGAAGCCCAAAATACACATAATAATTCTTCTGCTTGCTGTTCAAATTTCAGCGGCACAAAACTCATCTTTATACCCTGATGTAAAAATTCTTGAATCGGATGATAAGGGAATTACGCTGGAATTTAAGCCGCAGTTTTTTGAGTCGAAAAAAATTTCTACGGAATCCGGCGATGAATTTGAAATTCCGCAATTTCAATTCGGATTTGCAACACTCAGTTCTGCCGGCGAAGCGGATTTAAAGGGCAGAACGATTCAGATTGCACTTCCTTCGCTTACAGGGAATACTGTTGCAATTCTTGCTTCAGATTATGAAACGGTACATAATGTTGCCGTTGCGCCGGTTCCTGAAGTTGAATCAATGGATGCGTTCGGCGCGGTAAAATTACAATATAAATCGAAAAACTCGGCGGCAGTGATTCCACAAACAATTGCCTCGCTTGCAGATGTGGGAATAATGCGCGGCTGGATGTTTGGCAATTTAGTTGTTACGCCGTTTCAATATTCTGCAATTTCAAAAACATTAAAAAAATATTCGCGTATTGTTGTTCGTGTTGTATTTGGAGAGCGGGAAGTATTAAATATTATAAACAAGAACGACGAAGTTGCGCGCGCGGCATTTTTAAATTATTCTACCGCAAAACAATGGAGTGCTTCCGCGCGGGCAAGCAAAGTAACCGCAGTTAATTCCGTTCTTTCTACGGGAACGTGGGTGAAGTTGGAAGTAACGGAAAACGGAATCTATAAAATTGATGCAAGCTATCTGCGCGCCGCCGGCATTGAACCGAGCGGATTAAATTCTATTTATGACGTGAAAATATTCGGCGCTGATGGAAGAAGATTGAATGAAAATTTAGCCGTTTCTCGTCCGATGGATTTGCCGCAGCTTGCAATAAAATATGTGGATAATAACAGCAACGGAAAATTTGATAATGATGATTACGTAGTTTTTTACGGGCAGGGAAGTTCCGGATGGAATTACTATCCCATGCAAAAGTCATTTAGTCATTACACCAATCCATATACAAACAGCAATTATTATTTTCTTTCTGCAAAAACACAGAATACCACAACGAAGCAAATTCCGCTTGCTACAATCAGCGGAACTGCAGGAGGAAGTGTTACACAAACGCTTGGCAAAGTTTTCTTTGATGAAGAAAAAGTAAATTTCAATCAATCGGGACAAAATTGGGTAAGCGCGCCGTTCAGCCCCGGCAACAGCAGAGTGATAAGCAATAAATTAGAGGGCTGGATTGCAGGAACAAGCATTCTGTATAAATATTATTTATATGGACGCTCCGATGTTTTAACAAGTATGGTTGTAGAGGAATCGGGAACGCCTGTTTCAACAATTTCAATCAGCGCAATGTCCCAGGATGAATTAAGTTCAGTTGAGTGGAATTATGCTATTCAAGCGTTTAGCAGCAAGAAAATAACGCCTGTATTAATTGATAGCCGCAGTAATTTAAAATTTACTTATCAGGCAACAAGCAACACTGCAACAAGCTGGATTGATTGGTTTGAAATTTACTATCAACAAGAACTTGTTGGAACAAACAATGTTCTACAGTTTGATTCGCCGGATACTTCCGGCGTTGTACAATTTGAAGTTAAGAATTTTACCACGAATACTATTTCTGTTTTCGATGTTACCGATTGTAATGCTCTTGTTGAACTTTCTCTGCTGAATGGAACATTTAAGTTTAACGACACGCTTTCGACAGGAAGAGTTAAAAAATACTGGGTTGGAACTTCTGCGAATTACAAAACGCCGAAATCGTTTACAAAAATTTCTCAATCAAATATTCATGGAAATACCGGAGCGGCATTTGTTATAATTACACATTCCGATTTTAAGTCGGAAGCGCAGCGTTTAAAAAAATACAAAGAAAACTTGCCGGGAAATAAACGAATTTCTACCGTTGTTGTAGATATTGATACGTTGTATAACGAGTTTGGAATTGGAATGCCGGATCCTACTGCAATGCGCGATTTTCTTTATTACGCAGTAAATAATTGGACGGTTAAACCGGAATATGTTTTATTTTTTGGCGATGCAAGTTTTGATTTCAAGGGAATTTTGAAGAATGATAAAAATTGGGTTCCAACGTATCAAACCTTGCAATCGAATGATAAAATAGAATCATACGCAATGGATGATTATTTTGCGCGAATTTTTCCAAACAATGCTAGTAAAGTGGGAATTGCGCACGGACGAATTTGCGTACGGAGCGCCTCGGAAGCTCGCTTAATAGTAGATAGAATAATTGCGTATGAAAGCAATCCGATACGAGGTACCTGGAAAAATATTCTTACGCTGGTTGCAGACGATGGATGGGTTCCCGGCGGTAATGAAGGGACAATGCACACGAGCCAAGTAGAAGCGTTAGCAAGTTATTATACGCCAAAATCTTTT
This sequence comes from uncultured Chitinophagaceae bacterium, assembly GCA_964463935.1. GTDB lineage: Bacteria > Bacteroidota > Ignavibacteria > UBA10030 > UBA8401 > JACFMZ01. Next base: position 4,349 of record CAYXEE010000229.1, read on the forward strand.
GAGTTAAAGAAAATATACATTGATGAATATGCGACTGCAATAACAGCTTCGGGAAGAAGAAAGCCGGATGCGCGTCAGGCAATTTTAGACCAAGTAAATAAAGAAGGTACGCTTATAGTTAATTATACCGGACACGGAAATCCTAAAGTATGGGCGCACGAAAGT
>CAYXEE010000230.1:0-4490 GCA_964463935.1 uncultured Chitinophagaceae bacterium
CAAACTTAAGCGTGCCTCGCTCAGCATGACCATCTGCGTAACTTCAGTAAATAATGTAGATTATGATAATTACAAAAATTGAACGGCAGAAAAAAAATAATTCTCGCCGTTCAATTTTTTTAGATGGAAAGTATTCCTTCAGTCTTAGCGAAGAACTTTTTGTAAAGCATGTTCTTTACGAAGGGAAAGAAGTATCGCAGGATGAAATTGATTCTATTATTGCGGAAGAAACGGAACAAACCGTAAAAAAAGCAGCGCTCCGTTTTCGTTCAATTCGTCCCCGCTCGGAATACGAAATCCGTCAGCAGCTTCGCAAAAAAGGATTTGATGAAGCGATGATTGAGAAAGCAATGGATTTTTTAACGCGCAATAATTTGTTAGATGATGCTGAATTTGCTCGAATGTTCTGCCGCGATAGATTAGCTTTAAAACCTGTTGGGAAATCGGTATTAAAACAATTGCTCTATAAAAAAGGGATTTCAAAAGAAATTATAGAATCTGTAACAAACAATTTTTTTTCACAAGAAACGGAAAAAGAATTAGCATTAAAAGAGGCAGAAAAAAAATATAAACGAGTTTCTTCTCTGCCGCCGTTAACAGCAACGAAGCGCATTTTCGATCATCTTGTGCGGCGCGGATACAACTCATCGCTTTCATTATCAATTGCAAAATTATTGGTGAAAAAATGAACGAACCAAAAAATTTTTTTAAAAGCAGACCGTGGAAAGTTACGCTTGTTACGCTCGCAATTACTATTCCAATTTTTGTCTTATCAACATTTAACGATCTGTTTCTTATTCTTGTGCTTTCATTTGCGGCAACATTCGTTCTTCGTCCGCTGGTAGATTATTTTGAAAATTTAGGAATGAAACGAACGCTTGCAATTATCGGCTTATATCTCGTTTTCGGCAGCGTTCTTGTCGTCGGCGGAATGTTAATTTATCCGATACTTGTTTCTCAAGTTTTAAATATTGCAGATTCATTCAGCGGCGAAAAACTTTCTGCAATGCTGAACAAATTAAGTTTGCAAGTTTCCCAGCAAATTCCTTTTCTGCAATCCGAAACAGTATTGCAAGAATTAAACGGTATAGTCTTAAATATGGGAACGTACGCCGGCAAAGCATTATCTACTCTTGCCGGAACGCTGACAACGTTACTGCTTGTTCCGTTTATTACATTTTTCTTTCTGAATGATTATTACAAAATGCAAAAATCATTTATCGAAATTGTTCCAAATAAATATTTTGAGATGGCGCTCAATGTCATTCACAAACTTGAAGAACAGCTAACAAAGTACATTCAAGGAACTGTTACCGAATCGTTACTTATTGCCGTATTATATGCAATTGCGTATGCAATAATGGGAATAAACTATGCAACCGCGCTCGGCTTAATCGGCGGCGTAATGAATATTATTCCATTTGCCGGACCATTTATCGGCGCAGTTCCCGTACTGCTTGTTTCCATAATGCAGTTCGGCGATCTTCAAATGCTTCCGTGGATAATTCTTTCTACTGTTGCAGTTCAACAATTGGATCAGATGTTTGTTCAGCCGGCTGTATTTAGCAGAATAATGGATATTCACCCGCTTACAATGTTTCTTGTAATTCTTGCAGGCAACGAAATTCTTGGCGTAATGGGAATGATTCTCGCCGTTCCAATTTATACTGTAATTTCTGTTACTGCAAAAGAAACAAATTGGGGCTTAAAAAATTATAAAATTACGTGGTAATGTATGAGCCGTATAATCTTTGATATTGAAACACTCGGCTATCCGCTCGATTCGTTCGATGAAGAATCTCAAACGTACCTTACAAAATTTGCGGATTCAGAAGAAAAAATTGAAGAAGTAAAAAGAAATCTCGCGCTCCACGCGCCGACTGCACAAGTATTGTGTATTGCATTATACAATCCGGATACGCGCAAAGGACGAGTATTTTTTCAATCCGACAAATCTGATGAATATTTTTCTTCAGATAATTCCTGTCATTTCATTTCCGGCACAGAAGAAGAAATTGTAAAACATTTTTGGGAAATTATTCCTTCCTACAATCAATTTATTACATTTAACGGACGCGGATTTGACTGCCCGTTTCTTATGGTGCGCTCGGCAATTCTTGGAATTAAACCGACTCGCAATCTTGTACCGTACCGCTATGACGCAAAAATTCATTGCGATCTTTTAGAACAGCTGACATTTTACCAGACGACAAGAAAATTTAGTTTGGATTTTTATTGCAAAACTTTCGGCATTGAAAGCCCAAAAAGCAAAGGAATTACCGGTTTGGATATGCGGGAATTGTTTGAAGTAAAACGGTTCCGAGATATTGCAGAGTATTGTTACGACGATGTTCTGGCGACTGCAAAATTATTTAGCCGATGGAATGAAAATTTATTCTTTGAATAAAAACTATTTAAAATGAAAACAGCCCGAGCATCGTTGCCCGGGCTGTTTTGTTTTTAGTGGTTTTACAATCTTCTATATCTTTTTGAAAATTCCGTATAAATTGCCGCAGCGGCGGTAATTTTTAAAATATCCCACCACGAAAAAATTAAAAATCCGCTTGTAATTGCCTGCGGTAAATTTCGGATAACCGTAAAATTTAACCATAATGTGCCTGCCGTAAAGATTATTAACATTCCTGCGAACATTACAACAACATTCCACAAAAAACCTTTGTTAAGAGAAATAAGGTAGCCAACAACAAATGCCGCAACAGGAAAACTTAACAAATATCCGCCTGTCATACCAAATAATTTTGCAATACCAAATGAAGCGCCGGCAAAAACAGGAATTCCCGCTGCGCCTGCAGCAAGATACGCTGTTTGCGCAATTGCGCCGTTACGCGAACCTAAAAATGCCGCTGTAAGCAGCACAAAAAATGATTGAAGCGTAAATGGAACCGGCTGATTCGGAATTTCAACCTGCGCGCCGATTGCCGTTAATACGGCAAAAAAAGTAATCCACGCGGCTTTAGTAAGAACAGAACTTTTTTCTGTAAATAATGAATTAACAATAACTGAATTTTTTATTGTAGCCATTAAAAATGTTTCTCCAAATATGTTTTTTTTGATTTGCAAAAATAGGAATAGAAAGAGAGAATGTCAAATAAACAACTGAAGTTACGCAAAATAAAAAAATGCTTCGACTCGGCACAAAAAATTAAGGTCATCCTGAGCAAATCCTTTGTTTTTTGAAGGATGCGCCGAAGGATGACCTTACAAACTTAAGCGTGCCTCGCTCAGCATGACCATCTGCGTAACTTCAGTAAACAATCATAATTTCACACTATTTTTTTCTGCTGAACTATAAAATTTCGATGAAATCTTGAGCGTTTAGTTAGTTGGTGTCCGCCTTCCTCGCTTAAGGCGGAGAAGGCGGGAGTCGAAGTATTTTTTTGATTTTATGTAACTTCAGATAATAATTTTTACTCATAACAAATATCAGCGAAAACGTTGACTATGAAGCGTTTTTTCACTAAATTTGTAAACTTTGTAGGGTATTTTTCATGAACAATTTTTCTTCAAAAATGCCTCAATTAAAAATTTTTTCCGGCAGGTCAAACCGTCCGTTAGCGGAACGGATTTCCCATTATCTTGGCGAGCCAATTGGAAGATTGGACATCCAAAATTTCAGCGACGGCGAAATTTGGGTAAAATTTATTGATAATGTGCGCGGTTCGGATGTTTTCATTATTCAATCAACATTACCGCCGGCAGAAAATTTAATGGAGCTGCTGATTGCGGCTGATGCTGCAAAACGCGCATCGGCAAGAAAAGTTACGGCGGTTATTCCCTATTTCGGTTATGCGCGGCAAGATAGAAAAGATCAGCCGCGTGTTGCAATTACTTCAAAACTGATTGCTAATTTATTAACCGAAGCGGGCGTTGATAGGGTGGTTACAATGGATTTACACGCGCCGCAGATTCAAGGTTTTTTTGATATTCCGGTTGACCATTTATATTCATCCGTTGTGTTTATCGAAAAAATTCGTAAGATGAATATTCCAAATCTTACCGTAGTATCGCCGGATGTCGGTGGAATTAAAATGGCGCGCGCGTACGCGAGAAGATTAGATGCAGATTTAATTTTAATTGATAAACGCCGCCCGGCGCCGAATGTTGTAGAAGTAATGAACATTATCGGCGATGTAAAAGATAGAAATGTGCTGATTGTCGACGATTTAATTGATACGGCGGGAACATTTACTTCTGCTGTGGCAGAATTAAAAAAAGCCGGAGCGCAGAAAGTGTACGGAGCGTGTACGCATCCGATGCTTTCTGGAAATGCGTACGAGCGGATAAATAATTCCGATGTTGAAAAAATTTTTGTGTGCGACACAATTCAATTGAAACAAGAATCGTCAAAACTTGAAATTGTATCTGTTGCGCAGGTATTTTCCGAAGCAATTGAACGTTGTTTCCACAACAAGTCCATCAGTTCTTTGTTCGATGTGGACAAAGATAAAGGTACAGAATAAAATATTTTT
>CAYXEE010000231.1:0-4485 GCA_964463935.1 uncultured Chitinophagaceae bacterium
GACTTGTTCGGCTGATGCGGCAAAAGAAAGCTTTTCGTTTTCTCTAAAATACAATTTTGTTATTGTGCGATTTTTGGGCGGCCACGAATCGTACGTTTGCCAAACATTTGAACCTGTTTCAAACGCGTGAACTTCTTTTTCGGGAGGAGCGCCGATTCCTTTTAAATAATAGCGGAAAAATTTTGCTTCAATTTCTTCACGATACCATAGTGAAGTTTCTTTGTTAAAACTTACATTTCCTAACCGTTCTCCTTTTGAACGCGCCCAGCCGCCGTGAAACCACGGACCCATAACAAGAGAATTTGTTGCTGCGGGATTTAAACGCTCTATATCCTGATACGTTCGCAACGTACCAAATAAATTTTCAGCATCGAACCAGCCGCCGACAACAAGCACGGCAGGTTTTACATTTTTATAGAATTGCGAAGCAGAACGAGCTTTCCAAAATTCATCGTAGTTTGGATGTTTGAAAACATCGTTCCAAAATTTTGATGTATCGCCGTAATATTTTTGTTTAATACCGACAAGAGAACCTGCACGCAGGAAAAAATTATACGCGTCTGGCGTTGGATATTGAAATCCCGGAGGCCAGGTTGTTGTTAACTGCGGCCGCGGTTTTCCGAATGAACGATAAAAATTAAACGCATCTACCAAGAAGAAAACTCCATTATGATGAAAATCATCTCCAAGAAACCAATCCGTTACCGGCGCCTGCGGAGAAACAGCTTTCAGAGCGGGATGAGAATTGATTAAACCTTGCGCTGCGTAAAATCCCGGATAGGAAATTCCCCACATTCCAATTTTTCCATTAGTATTCGGAATGTTTTTTATCAGCCATTCAATTGAATCAAACGCATCGCTGCTTTCATCAACATCTTTTTTTAATTTTTTATTCGGAATGTACGGACGAATATCTTCAAATTCGCCGTCGGACATAAACCGTCCGCGCACATCTTGATAGACGAAAATATATTTTTCTTTCATCATCACGTCCGAAGGACCGATAGATGATTTCATACCTTCGCCGTACGGAGCAACAGAGTACGGCGTTCGGAAGAACATCATGGGAAATTTTTGCGTAGAATCTTTTGGAGAATAAACGACAGTGAATAGCGCGGCTCCGTCGCGCATTGGCACGCGGTATTCATTTTTTTTGTAATATTCTTTTACATAATTTTCTTCTGCAAAAAGAATGAGGAGAGGAAAAAACAACAAGAAAATTTTTTTCATACTTTAGAATAATAATTAACTGAGTGGAAAATTACTCTTTAGAACTTTTCCTGCAAGTTTTCCGTTAATAACATTATTTTCAACTGCAGAAACGCCGTTAACAATTACATAATGAATGCCTGTTGGAAATTGATGCGGATTGAGGAATGTCGCATTATCTTTGATAGTATTGTAATTAAAAATTACAATATCGGCGGCTTTCCCCTGTGCAATTACGCCTCGCTCTTTTAATCCGATTTTTTGCGCGGGGAGCGACGTCATTTTGCGAATCATTTCAGGAAGCGAACAGAGATTACGTTCTTTTTGATAATAAGCAATTGCCCGCGGAAATGTTCCATACGTACGCGGATGCGGATTTGATTTAGAACTTGGCGCGTACGCTCCGCCGTCGGACGCAATAATTGTATTTTTCCATTTTAAAATTTGTTCCGTTCCGGTTTCATCCATTCCAAAACCAACCATGCCGACCGAACCGTTTTCTTTAAGCATGAAACTGACGGAAAATTCAAACGGATCAACATTTAGCATCGCGGCTGCTTGAGCGATTGTTTTTCCGACGTACTGTTTTGATGAATCGGATTGCACGGAAGCAATCATCACAGAATCCCACGAACCGAGACCATTAATTTTGCGCAGAGTTTCGGGGCGGATTTTTTCCACAATTGCTTTATCATTTAAGCGTTTCATAAATTGTTCTGTTCCGCCATCGCGCGCCCAAAGTGGAAATAAATTTGCCAATCCCGTTTGATACGCAATATACGGATAGCGGTCTGCATGAACTTCAATTCCTTCTGCAATTGCATCTTCGAGCATCTTCAAACAAATTTCATTTTTGTACCAATTGATTTTGTACGAAGCTTTTAAATGAGAAACTAGCAGCCGGGAGCCGGAATTTCTGCAAATGCGGATTGCTTCGTCTATAGCTTCGAGAACGCGATTGTCTTCGTTGCGCATGTGCGTAGCGTACAATCTGTATGGCTGCGGAATTGCTTTCATAACTTCCCACAATTCTTCCGTTGAAGCAAAACTTCCCGGCGTATATTCCAATCCGGTAGATGCTCCAAAGCATCCTTCTTCAATTGCTTTCACTGTTTCGCGTTTCATCAACTCCATTTCTTCCGCAGTTGCAGGACGATTATCCATACCAACAATTTTTTCACGAATAGCTCCAAGTCCGACTTTTGAAGCGAAATTTTGCGCAATTCCTTGCTTTTGAATTGCGGAGAAAATTTCATCAAATGAACGGAAGGGACAATTTTTTGTGGAACTTTCATTCATACAGCGTTGGTAATTTTTTTCACTCATCGGCGCAAGCGAATCGCCGTCGTCTCCGCCGATTTCTGTTGTAACGCCTTGGCGCAATTTACTATCTGCAGTGGGCAATCGAAATAATGCATTATCGGTATGCGTATGTATATCAATAAATCCCGGAACAACTTTCATTCCTGAAGCATCAATAATTTTATCGCTTGTTGACGTTGAAAGATTTCCAATCGCTGTAATTATTCCATCGCGGATTCCAACATCGGCGAAAATTTCATTTACGCCGGTCCCATCAATAATTGCGCCTCCCGTAATTACAATATCGAATTGATTGCGCGAGGAAATTCCTGCAGAAGAAGCGCAGCTTGATACTACAGCGCCGGCGCCAAGCGCGGCAGATGTTTGAATAAATTCGCGGCGGGAATAATTTTTCATTTTAAAAATCCAGCGTAACGGTAATAAGTTGTGAATTTCGGAAAAATTTTAATTGTTGATATCCGTAATCAAAATGAACCGTGAACTCTGTTGTAGGAATTGTGTAGGCAACGCCAATTCCTCCTGAAAGTAAGTATGTTTCATCAAGTTCAATAGATGCGCCGTTCGCCGAGCTATAGACGCGATTTCGCAAGCCGCCGCGTAGAAAAATTATTTCTTCAAAAGCAAATTCCATTCCCAATGAAGTCTGCGGACGGTAATCTCTTTCATCGCGGTAATCAAGCGAAGATGTAAATCGAATAAGTTCATTCTTTATCGGCGTTACCGCAAATCCGATTTGAAAAGTAATTGGAAGTGACCACGACTGTGTTTCAAGATTTGCCGTAACATCGGGCGGATTAGAGCCGACTTCCGGGAGCGGATCAAAACGTACTAACAAATCGCGCCCGTCTATTTTTACCTGCGGACCAAAATTAAGAATGGACATACCGATACGCAGCCATCCAATATCATATTGGCTTCCAATATCAAGCGCAAAAGAATTTGCCGTAGAATTTGAAATTGATTCATGTAAATATTTTATCTGAATCCCGACAGAAAATCTATCGTTAAGCGACCGCGCCCAACCCAGCCCTGCTGCCGCGCTATTGGCAGAAAAAGTTTGTCCGGTGCCGTTCGTATTATTCCAATCTGTAACTTTCATATCGCCCATAGAAAGATATGAAATACTAACGCCAACGACTCCGAGTTCGCCGATAGGAATTGCCGATGCCAAAAAATTGTGCGAAATATCTGCAATCCAATTATTATTAGAGAGCAACAGTTGATTTCGTTTAACGCCGGCAATTCCCGCAGGATTCCAAAACAGCGCAGAGGCATCGTTTACCGACGCAACTTGCGAAGAACCCATCGCAATTCCGCGCGCGCCGGTTCCGATTTTAAGAAAATTCATAGCCGAAGTTCCTGCGTTATCGAATTGCGCAGATAATGATGAGAAAAGAAGTACTGTTTGAACAAAAATTATTATTTTTTTCATGCTTGCCTCACTTTATCAACGCTAATTTGCCAATGTATTCGCCGACTCCCGGAACATCCACATGATATACATAAATGCCGTAGGATACTTCCTGACCGTTGTAGCTTTGTAAATCCCACGAAGCTATTGAACTGTTGCGCGCCGTAGAAGCATCGTGAATTATTGTGCGTACTAAATCGCCTGCAACATTAAAAATACGAATTGTTGCCCGCGGCGGAAGATGATGAAATTGAATTTCTTTTTGTACGCCGAATTTATTTGTTTCATAATACGAACTGACAGTGTAGGGATTAGGAACGGCGGTAACTTCAAGATTATTTTTTTTTATTGATGCAAATGATTGTTTCACCGTTTCAAACGACAATGTATCTGCGTCGGTAACAGGATGTTTGGTAATTATGTTAAATTTATCGCCGGGTGCAGCGGCAGAGGTTGTATCAAATTGTAATGCATAATTGAATGTTGCCGGCTGCGCATAAAGTCCCGGAACAAAACCGATTAAGCGTATTGTGGAGATTGTA
>CAYXEE010000232.1:0-4482 GCA_964463935.1 uncultured Chitinophagaceae bacterium
CAGACCGATTGAAGTATTTTGTAAATTTTGAAAATACAATACAATACAAATAATTACAACGAATACTGAAATTGTTGTAACTGTAATTGGTCTTGAAAGTTTTTTATATTCCGGGGTAATAAATTTTCTTGAGTAAAGAAGAAAAAAAATTATCCATGCTGCAACAGGAACAAAAAGCGAGAGCGTATCAATAACAATTATTAACAATGCAGAAATGACCGACACTGCATAAATAACGGGAACAATCCATTTTTTCCCAATCAACGCCGGAAGTTCTTGGGGAAAATACAAACTGCTGTGAAATAACAACGACATTCCTGTAAAATATCCTGCGCCGAGCAGCATATTTCTAAAAAAAATAAACGGCGTTATTTCAAAATCTCTGCGAATTAACAATACCGCCATAAAAAAGCCGAGCGCAATAAATCCGGAGCCAATCAGCCGCGCCGTAATAATTCTTGGTCTAGAAAGAACAATAAACGCTCCAATAACCAGCATACAAATACCGGAGAGCGTGAACAACAATGCGTTTATTGTAATTCCAAATTCAGCCAGCGTTACGTGCAATACTTTGTATTCATTGTTTCGCAAAACATCATATTTCAAAGATTTCCCGATTTGTCCCAATCGTAAAATTTTGTCCGCTTCAATTTCATTTTTAAAAGCCGTTTCATTGATGCGAAGAATAATATCGCCGACTTTCATTCCAGCGCGGTCAGACGCACCATTTTCAAAAACATCAATTACATAAACGTAATGTGGAAGTTGAGCAAGAAAATCTTTTGGCAGAGCAGAAACTTCGGCAGTATAGTCAATCTTAAAATTTTCCGATGGACGAATAATTGTCAGCCGAATTTCTTTTTTATTTTTTGCTAAAGAATCATTCGCTTCGGATAACGATGTAATTTTAGCGCCGTTGATTGATACAATTAAATCGCCGGCAAGAATGGAATCTACCGCAGCATGATTTCTTTCTTGTTTACCGCGAAAAGGCGAATGAGCGATTTCTTTTGCAAAAAATGGTTTTGTTGCCGTAATTTTTGGGGAAATTGTAGCAAACCAATTTTCATCGGTCGGGGCGCTGGCAAAGCGATAGAAAGTTACGATAATCAATCCAAAAAGGAATAAACTTAGCGCAGTAAAAATGAGCCGTGAAACAAACGTATTTTGAAGAAAATTTTTCATAGAATTGCGTAACAATACTTACGCAGATTTAACATAATTGTTTTAAATTGTTAAAAACTATTAAGATATTTTTCAAAAAACAACCTTTAATATTCTTTACAAACAGTATTTTATTGCGTACCTTGTGCCGTAGAATGTTACCCATTTCGGAGAATAAAAATGAAACGTTATTTATTTTTTGCTGTCTTGAATATTCTTTTTAATTTTTTTGTGTTTGCGCAAACCGGAGATTATCACTTTATATCGGAACACGGTCCCGGACGATGGTTTTCCTTTACCACGCCCGTAAGCGTTCAGCACAAACTTACAACACCCGGGTTGGTAGATTACAAATTAATATTTACGCCGGATTTTGAAGTAAAATCAGACAGAGTTGTGTACGTATTCAGATTTGAAGAAGTTGGCGAGTTCAACAATACCGTTCGTCCGCAGCTTCCAGCAAATACGAACATACAATTTATTATAGACGGTTCGCCTACGCAAGAGTTTAATGTGCAAAAATATAAAACCCGATTAGAACCGAACAGACAAGGAATTTCTTTTTTAAGCGCAATTCCAAAAGCCATTATGGAAAAAATAATTGCCGCAAGAACAGTGCGCGGCTTATTATACTACAAGTCAAAAGGAAGCACTGAAAAAGCAGACGTAAAATCGTTTACATTTGACGCAAAAACATTACGGACGCTGGGTAAATTATTTACCGATGCAAAATAAAATATAATAAGATTTATGAATAGAGAGCAGGAATTATTCCTGCTCTTCGTTTTTTAAAGCGGTAAGTTGAAGAATTTTTTCTTCATATTGCTTCGCAACAATATTTGCGGGATCAACGATAAAAATTCTGCGGATTTCTTCAAGCGCTCTTGCATATTCTTTTAGCTTAAAATATTCGTCGGCGCGCAGAAAGAGTTGATTTTTTAATTTTTCAATTGCAAACGAGCGGTTCATTTTTTTTCCATCAGCGGCTTCGCTCTGCAATGAAATTTTCTGCATTGCAATTTCATTCGCCTTTTGGATAAAAGTAGAAATAATTAACATTGTAGATTGCGAAAAATCGCTCGGAAGCTGCGCAATATATTGTTCTAACCCGGAAAGATAAATATTAGAAATATCCAGCAATTTTGTTTCGCGAATAATGCGAAGCGCGTCAATATATTCTTGACGTTCAATTTTGAGCGGAATTTCTTTAAGATTTAATGCAATTTGCACTGCGGACATACGAAAAATGTTATCCGGCTTTATAGATTAGTTTCAACGATCTGTTGGACTGCTGATCGTGAATTTCCATTTCTTTGCGAATTGTTGCATCAAGCAGCGCAACATCGGTATTAAGAGGATCAATGGTAAACGCCTGCATAATTTCATCAAGCGCTTTCGTGTAGTCTTTAATAGCGCGGTATTCTTCCGCTACTTTTAAGTGAATGGTAATAATTTTCTTCTGCTCATCGGCATTGGCTTCGGAAATATTTTTATCTGCTGAAGCGGAAGTTGTTTGCGTTCTGAGCGCAATAATTTTTTTCTCCAAATTCATCAATTGCGCATTCGACGGGTCGAGAACTAAACCGGAAACAACTTCAATAATTGCGCGGTCGAACGCATTGATAGTAAGATACCGCTCGGCATTAGTAATATGAACAGAAACATTATCTTTCTTCAGTTCGGTATATTTTACAGATGCTTTCGCTTCAATTTCAACTTTTAATGCAAGAACTTCGGAGCGGTACGGATCGATTGTTAATGCCTTCTGCGTTTCATCCAGCGCTTCGTTGAATTTTTCGATGGTGAAAAATTCTTTGGCGCGCAAGAAATGCCGCTGCACTTCAATATTGCGCGCTTCTTCTAATGTTTTTACCTGCCACTTGCGGTATGCAGCTTGAATAGTATCGCGAAGCGCGAGAAGTTCAGGGTTGCTTTCATCGACTGTTAAACCGCTTAATACTTCGCTTAATGCTTCTTCAAACAATTCTCGTTCTAAAAGCTCGGTAGCGCGTTCTATATGAATGCGGTTTTGCCGTTCCCGCTCTTCGCGAATACGCAATGAATGCTGTTCCGCCAAAAAGATATCAAATTCTTCCTGCAATTCAGTTTCGTATTTTTGAATATCTTCGTTCATCGGATTAAGAATAAATGCCTTGGCAACTTCATTAAACGCCCTGCTGTAATCCTTTGCCGCTCTATATTGCTCCGCTTGAAACATGTGCGCTTGAATTTTCGATTCAACCATTTTCTTTTCATCAGCTTCGGAAACAGCCGATGATTTCTGTTCGTTCATTTTTCGAGCGTTATATGCTTCGCGGGCAGAAAGAATTCGTTGTTCAAACTTTTTTACTTCTTCATCAAACGGATTAACGATAAAGGCAAGAGCTACTTCTCCAAGCGCCGCTTCAAATTGTTCTTGTTCAAGAAAATTAATTGCGCGGTCGAGATATTTTGCAATTTTTTCTTTTTCCGCGCGAACTTTTGCCGTCGCTTCCTGCTGTTCAATAGAAATAATGCGGTCGCGGTTTTCCCGTTCTACGCGAAGCAATTCTTCTTCCTGCTGCCTGCGAATTTGTTCTTGAATTTGTTTCCGCTTTTCTTCTTCTTGACGTAAAAATTCTTCCTGCAGATGAAGAATTCTGCGTTCGCATTCCTGCAAATCATCATTCACCGGATCAAGAACAGTTGCGCGCGTAATAGTGCGCAGCGCGTCGGAAAATTTATTTTGCTTTGCAAGAACTTCCGCATTCTCTATGTGTTTTTGAATCGTCGCTTGAATTGCTTGACGTTTCCGCTGGCGTTCTTCAAGCTGCTTTTGGTAGGTTTCTAATTGTTCCTGCTGACGGCGCTCCTGCATTTCAATAATTTTTTGTTCAAGTTTTAATACCTCTTCATTAAGAGGATCAATAACAATAACAAATGCAAGTTCGCTTAATGCTTCTTCCAGTTTGTTGTTTACAAATAATTCGTTAACGCGCTGTAAGTACTGGCTGACTTTTTGCTCTTGCGCGCGCTTTTTATCGAATTCTTCTTTCTTTAATTTTTCTTCGCGTTCGCGCTGCAATGTTACGGCGTGAGTTTTTAATACTTCATCTCGTTTGCGTTTTTCTTCATATAATCTTCGCTGGCGTTCTTCTTCCTCTTCACGGCGAGAATCTTCCTGCACTTTACGAATTCTATCTTCAAGCTGGTGAATAGTTTCATTGACGGGATCAAGTAAATATGCGCGGGCAATCTCGTCTAACGCGCGATTATATTCTTTTTTATCAACATACGACGTTGCACGCTGTAAGAATGCGTTAATTTTTTGTTCAATTG
>CAYXEE010000233.1:0-4477 GCA_964463935.1 uncultured Chitinophagaceae bacterium
TGACCTTACAAACTTAAGCGTGCCTCGCTCAGCATGACCATCTGCGTAACTTCAATTATTAAACAAAAAAATATTTTAATGAACGCTTATTTTTTTCGGAACAATATTCCACAATTTTATCATCAACCGCGCGCTGATGTACTGCATTCCGTCAGCCAATCCGGCGGCAGAAGCTGCAGCTTATTTGTCCGCAAAAATCCGCTTGCAAACGGACTTCGATGTTCTGTTTTCCAAAAAAGAATAGTAGAAGCGGATACGCGAATAAAATTACAGCATTATCTTTTTACATTGCGGATAAGATAGCGAGAAATGAGTAAAGAAAAAAGAAAAACCCAATTCCGAAATTATTTTTGAATTTGCAAGCCGGCGCTGTATGAAAGCCGTAATTGTTCCGCCTCTGAATATTTTTTCAAAAAATATTTCCGTTCCATTTCGGAAAGTTCATTCCACAAATTTTTTTCTTCCTTCAAATCTAATTTCAAATTGTATAATTCTTCTTTTCGTTTGTTCTGGCGGAATGTTACAATATACTTCATTGAATCAACAACAATACCCCGTGTATCTATCATATCCATTCCAACAAGCGGAATTGTTCTGCTCGCTTCAATTGTTGAAAATAATGATTTTCCCGCGGGCGTAAGATTTAGATATTGAGCATTATTTATTCCAAACAATTCTAACACGGTCGGGAAAATATCTAGATGCGATACGTTTTTTGAATTATTAGCAATAATTGCATCCTTATATTTTTGAGGAAACGAAGCTGGAATATACATCCACATCGGCGCGCAAATATCTTCTTGATACAAGGTTTGCAAATGTCCCGAATGTCCATGCTCGCCGAATGCTTCGCCGTGATCGGAAAGATATAGTACAACGGTAGAATCAAGAAGTTTTTGTTCGGAAAGAAAAGAAAAATATTTTTGAATTATATCGTCTTGTTCAAGCAGCGCATTATCATAACTGTTGAGCGATAATTTTTCAGCGGGAACGAACCGCTCATATTTTTTATCGGAAATTCCGTAAGGATAGTGCGTATTATTAAACTGTATAATACCGAAAAATTTTTCATTGTTCCGATTCTGTAAAAACTTTACGGCAATGGGAAGTATTTCCTGATCGCTGACTCCCATATCGTTAAATTGTTTAAGCGCTGTCCGCTCTTGGCAGATAAACGTATCAAGCAGCGTTTCGTACACAAGATGAATATTGCTGACAACCATGGACTGTGACGAAATGAAAAATGTTTTTGCCGTTGTCCATGATTTTACATAATCATAAAGATACGGCTGATGGAGTTTTTCAATCGTAAAATTACCAGATAAAATCATCGGCACGGCGTATTGCGTTGAAACGCAGTTTGCAAAATAATTTTTAAATGGGATAATTTTCTTTTCTGCAATCATACGCTCTACAAACGGCGCCGTTGGGCGTTCATAGCCGTTGTAGCGCATATTCATTCCGCGCGCCGATTCGCCTAAAATAATTAAGCAGTTGAATTTCGGTTGAATTGTTTCACGCTCCTTGATTGTGAATTGCCGTTTAACATAACCGCGCCGAATTTCAAACTGCGAGCCGAACAATCGCTCCTGCGCTACATATTTTAATGCAAATAATGTATTCGGCGTGAAAGAATAACTATCTGGATGAAAGCGGACATTATTACTGAGCGACAGCGTCATTCCCAAAAAAATAACAAGAACGGTATAAGTAATTTTTTTTGAGAATGAAGAAATAATTTCAACGCTTTTTTGCGAAACAAAAAATATTCCTGCGCTAAGGAATAGAAAAATGAGCAGATGATGCCAATGAATACTCGCCGATGTTAACGCGTACGCATCTTGATAATGATCAATGACAAAGTTAATAGAAACGTTGTTCGGCAAAACTCCGAAATAAAAGAAATGACCGTACACAACAATAAACACAAAAGAAAGAAAGGTAGAATAGAATCCTATAACGAAGTTTTTGAACTTTGGAATACGTGAAAGGAAAAAGAAAATTGTAAAATAAAAAAGCGATTCATACGCAATGGAAACAAGAAACAACAATAATTCTTTTCCGTTTTGAGAAAGCAAGTATTCGGAACGAATTGCAAAATCCGCACAACAAAAGAATAACGGCAGAGAACAAATAATAAAATGTGAAGAAATTTTTTTCCAATTCATAAATTTCTATTGCGAAACGGCACTTTCTTCAATTGTTAACGTTTTTGCATCGGCATCAAGCGTCGCCTGTATGCCGATAGGAAGCGTAATGTGATCTTTTACATGTCCGAAACAGAGACCGGAAATAACAGGCGCGCCGAGTTTTTCAAATTTAGTTCTGAAAATTTCTTCGATAGTCAGCGAACCGATATAATCTGCCGCTTTGGGAACACAGTCTCGAAATTTCCCAAGCACAACTCCGGCAACGCCGCCGAGTGCGCCTGAAAGCTCTAAATGCGTCAGCATTCTATCTATTCGATACGGTTCTTCGCCGACATCTTCAATAAAAAGAATTTTTCCTTTAAAACTTACTTCAAACGGAGTTCCCAATGTTGTTACAAGAAGCGAAAGATTTCCGCCGATAAGTTCTCCGCTTGCTTTTCCGCCGCGAATTGTAATCATTCTGTTTTCGCGTTCTACTTTTTCTCCTTCGGGAAGCGGCGGCTGCAACAATTTTCCCAGCGGCTCAAGTTTTGTAAAAGAGCGAATATAATAATCGGAAGTGTATTTATTGAATGAGTAACGAACATTCGGTCCGTGAAAAACAACCAAACCTGAAAACTTGTAAAATGCAAGAAGCAGCGTTGTAATATCGCTGAAACCGATAAACACTTTTGGATTTTTACGAATCATCTCAAAATCCAAATACGGTAATGTTCTCATACTTCCCCATCCGCCTTGCAATGGAAAAATTCCGTCAATATCTTCTCTGCGAAACATTTCATTGATATCTGCGGCGCGTTCTTCATCGCTTCCTGCTAAATATCCATACCGCTTAAGAGTATTTTTTCCAATCACAACTTTAAATCCGAACGATTCTGCAATTTCTTTTGCTACTGCAATTTGCTCGCTGTCGGCAAGCGCAGTTGCAGGCGCAATAAGTCCCAGCGTGCTTCCCGGTTTTAACATTTTCGGTTTAATAATGCTTTTCGGCTGAGATGTTGTGGATTCTTTGTTAAGAAAATCTATAAAACTCGGCGGATAAATTGCGGCAAATGCAGAAGCTGAAATTCCTGCAAGAAAATTTCTTCGTGAAAAATAGTCGAGCATATTTTTTTTTGTTTATAAAAAATTATTTTCCTTTTATCAATTCTTCCGCAATCTGTACCGCGTTGGTTGCGGCGCCTTTTCGTATATTATCGGAAACGATCCATAAATTCAATCCGCTTTTTACCGATTCATCGCGGCGAATTCTTCCGACAAATGTTTCATCGTTGTCGTGCGCAAAAATCGGCATGGGATATACCTTTTCTTTTACATTATCTTGAAGCACAACGCCCGGAGCTTTGGAAAGAATATCAAAAACATTTTTTAAATCAAATTCTTTTTCAAATTCTATATTGACTGATTCGCAGTGTCCGCCGATGGAAGGAACGCGCACGCACGTCGGTGAAACAGCAATGGAATCGTCTCCCATAATTTTTTTTGTTTCATTTACCATTTTTAATTCTTCCTTCGTGTAGCCGCTTTCGGTAAATTCATCG
This sequence comes from uncultured Chitinophagaceae bacterium, assembly GCA_964463935.1. Classification (GTDB taxonomy): domain Bacteria; phylum Bacteroidota; class Ignavibacteria; order UBA10030; family UBA8401; genus JACFMZ01. Next base: position 3,692 of record CAYXEE010000233.1, read on the forward strand.
ATATGCGGCAGACAGTTAAATGAAATTTGGTACGGAAATTTCGGCGATTCAACTTTTTCTCTGCTCCATTCTTTCATCAATTGGTCGTACCCTTTTTGTCCGGCTCCGGTTACGGATTGATACGTTGAAACTACCACGCGCTTAATTTTATATTTATCGTGAAGCGGTTTCAACACCACAACCATTTGTATAGTAGAACAATTTGGATTTGCAATAATTTTACTTCCCGAAAAAATCTGCTCGCGGTTTACTTCCGGCACAACAAGCGGTACGTTCGGGTCCATTCTCCACGCGCTGCTATTATCAATCACGGTAATTCCATATTTTGCACAGATTGGAGAAAATTCTTTGCTGACCGATCCGCCGGCGGAAAATAGCGCAATTTCCGCGCCGCTGTTTTTAATATTTTCTTCGTTCAGCTCCTGAACGCTCCATTCTTGTCCGTTGTATTTTACTGTTTGTCCAACAGAGCGCGCGGAAGCCATAGGAATGAGTTTTCCCACAGGAAATTTTCGTTCTTCAAGTACTTGAACCATTTTTCTGCCGACCATTCCCGTTGCGCCGGCTACAATTACAGTATAGTTTTTCATAGTATTATTATTTTTTATTAGGGCGCCTCTAAAAACATCTCTTGCAACCCGCCAACTTTAAAATTATATGGTTGGCGGGCAAAGTCCCAAATCACAAAGTGATGCCTACGGCAGGCGCAAAGTATTGTTTAAAAAATGTTTCTTACTGAAGTTACGCAGATGGTCATGCTGAGCGAGGCACGCTTAAGTTTGTAAG
>CAYXEE010000234.1:0-4443 GCA_964463935.1 uncultured Chitinophagaceae bacterium
CAAGCAGTGTTTTGCCGGCTGAAAGAATTCCTTCATCGGTGGAAAATTTAATTCCCAAACCCTCTTCAGCTTCTTTTTTGTTCGGCTTAAAAACAGTAACATTTTTATATTCAAAAAAGTGGTTAAACTTTGGATCAACGGTAATAATTTTATGATGAGTATTTGCAATTGAAATTACTTTTTCAATCAGCGGCTTTACAATAACGCCTTTGTTGTAGTCTTCAATGATTATTGCATCAATGGAATTAATTTGTGATTCTATTAACGCAATAATTTTTTTCTGAACTTCTTCGTTAATATCATGCTTTTGTTCGGCGTCAATACGAACGACTTGCTGACTATGCGCGATAACTCTGGTCTTTACGGTCGTTGCGCGTTCGCTATCCGTAATCATTCCTTCGCTGGAACTTCCTTCAGTTTCAATTATTTTTTTAAGTTCATTCCCGGCGAAATCATTTCCTATTACGCCGATGAGCATTGGTATTGCGCCGAGCGTTAGAATGTTATTAGCAACATTTGCCGCGCCGCCAAGCCGCTGCGTTTGGTGTTCAACTTCAACCACGGGAACAGGAGCTTCCGGCGAAATTCGAGATACATTTCCCCAAATATATTTATCTATCATAACATCGCCCAGTACGGCAATGCGTTTTCCTTTTATAGATGTAAAAAGCGTTTCAATTCTTTGTTTTGATAATTTTATCATTGTGTATTATAGATTATGCTTGAATACTAAGAATATAGCCAATTGTGAAAGGAGTATCAATGAAAGGGAATGAAAAGAATTTCAAGTAACATCAGAACGCAAACGGCTTTCAGCGCGGCAATTTTATTGCACAATGAAATAAAAATTATTATTCACTGAAGTTACGCAGATGGTTATGCTGAGGTTTACATCTTAACTCCGTCAAGTATTTTTATGTAAATAGACATCATAATCGTGTTCTCGGGATCAATGTTTGCTAAAATTTATACGCAAAAAATTAAGCCGTTTTCGCCGAATTTGCTTTAATGTCATTAGTAGGTCAAAGCTATTCAGGAATACAGTTGCGTAACAACAGTTATTCAAACAACGGAAGCTGATTGGAATGTTTTAGCGGAAGAATTACGGTAAATTCGCTTCCTTTTCCAGGTTCGCTTTCAACAAAAATTTTTCCGTTATGCAAATCAACAATCCATTTTACAATGGAAAGTCCGAGACCGGAACCGCCGAGTTCGCGCGAGCGCGCTTTATCAACGCGATAAAATCTGTCAAAAATCTTTTGCTGTTCTTCTTTGGGAATTCCAACGCCGTTATCTTTTACAATAATTTTTGCAAATTCATTTTCCCGCGCCAGCGATAATTCAATAACGCCGTTTTCATGCGAGTATTTGATTGCATTATCAACAAGATTTAACAACAGCTGCCGTATTCGAATTGCATCGCCGAGAATAAGCGCGTCATCCAAACCGGTTAAGCGAATATTAATTTTTTTCTCCTCGGCAAGAATTTTAGAATCTTCATATAATTCCTGCAGCAGCGTGCGAAGCCACACATCTTGAAAATTATGCGTTGCGCGTCCTGAATCTTCTTTGGCAAGCGCAAGCAGGTTTTCAATAATGGTTGTCATCCGAAGAATTTCTTCATGCGCGCTGGAAAGTATTTCTCGGTATTCTCCCGGAGTCGGCTTTGAACGAAGAGCGAGTTCTATTTCTCCGCGCATAATTGTCAGCGGCGTGCGAAGCTCGTGAGACGCATCAATGGAAAATTGTTGAATTTGATCGAACGATAATTGCAAACGGGTTATCATTTCATTAAATGTTAAGACTAACCGCCCCAGTTCATCATCAACGCCGGAATGCGAAATTCGTTGGTCGAGATTTCTTGCAGTAATTGCGCGCGCTGTTTTGGTAATCGAATCTACAGGTTTAAGCGAGCGAACGGCAAGAAAATATCCGCCGGAAATAGAAACAATAAGCGCGATGGGTATAAGATAGAGAAAAATGGAAAATAAATTTCCCAGCACATCCCAAATTTCACTCAGCGGATATGCAACATACACTTTCATATGCTGGTCTTGACTTACCGCGAGACGAATTTGCTGTCCGGTGGAATTCCAAAGCGTAACTATTCGCGTGCTGTTGAAAGGAATATCATCAAAGACAAGTTCATCTTTTCCCAAACCGGATTTATACAAAATGTCGTTATTTTTATCGCGTATTTGAATAATCTGTTTTTTCGGGCTTAACAAAGTGTGTTCGTAAATTTGATTCCAAATCTGGTCAAATTCTGTCGAGTCAATTTCGGTAACATCAACTTCGTCTGAAGTTTTAATCGGCGCAACGGAAGATTTTTTTTCGTTCGGCGCCTGCCGCTTCGGTTTAATGCGTTGGCGCTTCTGTTTTACTTTTTTTGCCTGCGGCTCAATAAAATTTTTCAGCCACACAACTTCGTTATACAGCGAGCGGTCGAGATTTGATATTAAATTTTCCTGCGTAATAAAATACGAGGCGACTGCAAAACCAACCAATGTTCCGCCGACAATAAAAGAATAGTAGAGCGTTAACCGAAGGCGTATAGATTTTATAAATTTCATTTCGGCTCTTTCATAACATAGCCGACTCCGCGCACTGTGAAAAATAATTTCCGGTCGCTTCCGCCGTCAATCTTCGCGCGCAAGTGATTTACATATACGTCTATTATATTCGTTCCGGTATCGAAATTGTAATTCCAAATTTGTTCGGAGATTACGCTGCGGCTGATTGTTTTATTTTTATTCCGAATAAAAAATTCCAGCAGCGCAAATTCGCGCGCAGTCAGTTCAATTGTTTTTCCTGCGCGGCGCGCTTTGTGTGAAACTAAATCCAGCGTTACATCGGCAATGGCAAGCGAAGTTGCCGCCGCTTTATCCGCAGATTTTCTTCGCAGCAGCGAACGGACGCGCGCCAGCAATTCTTCAACAGCAAACGGTTTGGGAAGATAGTCGTCTGCGCCTGCGTCGAGTCCTTTCACGCGGTCATCAACGCTTCCTTTTGCAGTCAGCATTAGCACGGGCGTTGTAATACCGTTCTTGCGCATTTCTGCAAGAACTTCCAAGCCGTTTTTCTTCGGCATCATAATATCCAAAATTACAAGTTCGTACGATTCGTTGTTTGCCGAATCGCTCCCTTTTTCGCCGTCGAACGCCGTTTCTACAATGTATTGCTCGCTTTCCAAACTTTTTTTAATAAGCGCGGAAATTTTTTTCTCGTCTTCTACAACAAGAATTTTTGCTTGTGAACTATCTTCTTTCATAGTGAACAGGGCTTGTGAATATGTATTTATTGAATTTAAATTAGGCGAAGAAAAAATAGGAAGCAAGCGGAGAAAATTGAAACTATGTTCCTTGGTTTATCTTCACTGCAAGATGGCAGAAGGTAAGAACAATGAACGCTGAGACACGTCCGCTTTTAATTTTGAATGCCGTATTGTTAATTGTCAAAATATTCATTTCTAATTTGCGCATCGTTTTTGTTTCTTTTCAAGTAAAAACTATCTAATTTAATTACAATCTGAAGTTACGCAAAATAAAAAAATGCTTCGACTCCCGCCTTCTCCGCTCCGAAGTCCCGAAGGGATCCCTTTGGGAGAGTCCTTCGTGACCTACGGCGGATTCGGCGGACAGGCGGCACAAAAAATTACGGTCATCCTGAGCAAATCCTTCGTTTTTTGAAGGATGCCTGCCTGCGTGCAAAACACTTTGGCACGCAGGCGCCTCCCGAAGGTCCCGAAGGGATCCCTTTGGTAGAAGGATAACCATAGAAACTTAAGCGTGCCTCTCTCAGCATGACCATCTGCGTAACTTCAGTTACAATGTAAAAATAAGCAAATTACTTTTCCATATACTCAGAAAGGAAATTCCGATGAGTAAAGCAATTCGACGTGTCGCTCTCAGCACCGGAGGCGGTGATGCACCAGGATTAAATGCCGTAATTCGATCTGCAACTATTGCAGCAATAAATCGCGGATGGGAAGTTTTCGGTATTCGTGATGGCTACAATGGATTGATGATTCCAAAAGATTATCCAGAAGGAGGTTTAATTCCACTTACAAGAAAATCAGTCCGCGGAATCACTCATCTTGGCGGAACAATTCTTGGAACAACCAACAAGGGAAATCCGCTCAAATATCCGACTAAAGCAAAAGATGGAACGATGGTTGAGAAAGATCGCAGCGATGAAATGATGAAAGCATTTAAGAAAAATAAAATTGATGCGCTCATTGCAATCGGCGGCGATGGTTCGCTTTCAATTGCAAAAGTATTTGCGGACAAAGGATTGCGCGTTATCGGCGTTCCTAAAACAATTGATAATGATTTAAGTAAAACAGTGATTACGTTTGGATTCGATACGGCAGTTTCATTTGCAACATCATGTATCGATCGTCTTCATTCTACAGCCGAAGCGCATCAGCGTGTAATGGTAGTG
>CAYXEE010000235.1:0-4443 GCA_964463935.1 uncultured Chitinophagaceae bacterium
TTTTCTAATGGCGGTCATTAGAAATTGTTACCTAATGACAAATCTGGGTTTATATGTATTCTGCGTCAAAAATCAGATTTCTTTATTTGCATTATACAATATTATTCAATAATATTGCACTATAATAAAGTCGTTTCCACTTACATAACTCCAAAACAGTATGAAAAATTTTTACTTCTTTATCCTTATTTTATCCGCTTTGTTTTTCCAAACTCTTTTTGCACAAAAAAACGAAGTTGACGTTTTATATCTTAAAAATGGTAAAACTATTACCGGCAAAATAATTGAGCGTGTTGAAGATAGAACAATTATTATCGAAACAAGCGAAGGAACAGATTTTATTGATTTGGTGGATATTTCGCGCATTGAAAAAGAATTAGTTCCCCGTATCAGCAGCGTTTATCCGCTTATGGGGGGAGTGGGAACAACGGTAACAATTCTCGGAGAAAATTTTGGAAAGAAAACCGACCGTAATGGAATAATGATCGGCGGAATTCCCGCGCCGATTAAAAAGTGGACAGAAACACAAATTCAAATAACCATTCCCGAACTTCCGCCGCAGAAATATTTTTTTTCCGTTGTTAATGGAATACAAAAAGATATTTCAAAACAGCAATTTGATTTAACCTATACCGCGCTTCAAACAGAAGAGAACCGTAAACGCGCCGCAGCGGTAGAACAGCCCAAAGCACAGCCCCAGCCGCAATATGTGTATCCGGAAGAAAAAGAAAATAAAACAGCAGCGTTCATTATTTCCATCGCATACGCAAAACCGCAAAAGGAATTTGCCGCCACTGAAGGCGATGACGCCGGTTTTGCAAAAGCCGGTTATGCAGTAGGTATGGAAGGAAGAATCGCTTTTTCCGATTTTATTTATATGCCGATTGAATTTCAAATGCTCGGCAACGAACTTAATATTGATGAATTGCAAAAAAAAACCGGATATTCCATTTCATCTGATAACAAAGCGTTCACAGAACTATACCTTGCCGCCGGCTTAGGATTTGCTATACATCTTGCGTACGACACATATTTATTTGGCTCATATTCGTACGGCTATTTTTTTAACACGTATCCTGATATGCGTTTTGAAATCGGTTCTAATTATACGCAGTTCAATTCAGCAGAAGCAGAATCTGAAGGAAAAATTTTTGCTTTCGGAATTACTTCCGGTGCCGCAACGCTGGGATATAAAGTAATCTCTACAAATCCAGAATTTGAAATATCATATTATGCAAGTAATAATTTTTCTAATAACACATTAAAAGGAAATCAGCCGATAACAGTAGCGCTGTTTTATTTCGGTTTAACATTTTAATTTAGGGACATCAATGAAAAAATTATTTTTTGCTCTGTTGTTGGTTTCCTCTTTTGCGGCAGCTCAAAACGAAGCGTACCGCATTACCGATGTTAAACCATCCGGCTCTGCCTATGTTATTACGTACGAAAATCTTCCTATTGGCGATGATGCCAATGCTGAATACAAAGTAACGCTGCGCATTATACGCGAAAAAGATAAAAAATTTGTCGTGGATCCGAAAAATCTTTCGGGCGATATTGGTGTAGGAAAATATGTCGGCAGAAATCTTTCTATTGTGTGGAATTATGGAAAAGAATTTCCTAAAGGATTGCCGTTTGATGATTTAGAATTTGAATTGACTGTTTCTAAACGAGAAGGAATTCCCAGTTGGGTATGGTACGGTACAGGCGCAGTCGCTGTCGGTGCAGGAACATATTTTATTCTGAAAAAGAAAAAAGAAGAAACTGAAAGTCCTCTTCCGGATCCTCCGGGAGGAAGACCGTAATAAAAATAATTTAAGTTGGAGTCCGATTTTGAATTGGGCTCCAATTCTTTTTTAGAAAGTTTTAAATGCAATTTTATTTGGAGGGATTATGAAAAAAATATTTTTCTTGCTGATTCTTGCCGGCATTGTTTCAAGCTATGCGCAAGTTAAATTTAAAGTCGGCAGTCTTGGCAAACCGGAAGAACTTGAAGCTTCCGGTCCGCCGGATTTATATTCCCAGCTTTCCTTTAAGGATGATAACAATAATGGAATTCTTGAGAACCGAGAATCCGGAATTGTAACGGTAAAAATTAGCAACAAAGGAAAAGGAAAAGCGAAGAACATAAAAGTTTCAGTTTCTGAAGAAGCCGCAACTCCCGATCCTGCTCTCATTATAGAGAAGCCAAAAATTGTAGAAACGCTTATTCCCAAAAAAGATGTAACGCTTTCATTCCGAATTTATGCTACAAAAAATATTAAAAGCGGCGAAAAGAAATTTAAAATTACCGGACTTGAAGAAGAGCAGTACGATATGGAAGAATCATATCTTGTATTGAATACGGAAGAATTCCAGCGTCCGAAATTGCAATTTCTTGGCGCAGAAATTATAGAAAGCGGCGATGCGCGCTTGTATGCCAAACGCAACGACGGGCAGGTGCAATCCGGCGAATTGGTAAAAGTAAAAATGGTAATTCAAAACGTCGGACTTTCCGAAGCAGTAAATGTAGATTTTACTGCGCGCACAACTTCTGAAAATATTAAATTGACGGATAATACATCATCAGTGGGCAATATAAAATCCGGCGAAGTAAAAGAAGTATTTTTTCTGTTGAGTCCCACGAATCGTTTTAATGAAAGCGGAAATCTTCCTGTGTTTCTTTCATTAGTAGATCAGCCGAAAGATGCAGCAGTGCAAGATTTTCGACTGCCGATTGAACTGAACCAAAAACCCGCCGAGCCGAAAGTTGTTGCTATTGAAGGGAAACCGACCGAACGGAAACAGGTTGCGCGATTTCAATATACAGGAACAAAAACTTCGCTTCTTGCGGATAATTATGTTGATATCGAAGATGTTCCGCCTTCAAAATCTGAACGGAAAAATGCCGTTGCCGTTGTAATCGGCGTTGAAAATTATTTAAATACCAGCCGCGCGCCGTATGCAGCAAAAGACGCCGATGTGATGAGAGATTATTTTCATAAACGATTAGGCATTCCGAAAGAAAATATAATTCTTGCAAAGGACGATAAAGTTTCCGGCTTCTTCTTTGACGATATTTTTAATCCTGAAACCGGAACGCTTGCGCGAAAAGTAAATCCCGGACAAACGGAAGTATTTGTATTTTATTCCGGTCACGGCGTGCCGGATGAATCGGAACAGCAGACATATCTTTTTCCGTACGATGGAAAGGTTGAGCGTTTAAAAACGCAGGGATACAATCTTGTAAAATTTTACGAAAACTTGAACAAGTTGAATGCGAAAAGCGTTACGGTAATTGTTGATGCGTGTTACAGCGGCGCATCGCGCGAATCGGAAAAATATTTTGCAGAAAATATTACCGGCGCAAAAGCGGGAACGCTGAAAATTAAACTGCCGAATCCGTATCTTGCATTTCAAAATTTTACCGTTATTAATTCTTCAACAGAAAATGAAACATCGCAAGGATACGACGATACCGAAACAGGATTGTTTACCTATTTTATTGCCGCCGGTCTTAAAGGGAAAGCCGATGCAAACAGCGACAATAAAATTACGCTCGGCGAATTGAAAGACTATGTTGTAAAAAATGTTACAACAATGTCGCGCAAATTAAAAGGAAAATTACAAACCCCGAACTTCTACGGCGATGATAAAAAAATACTGGTTGAATATTAACATATTGATTTTTCTGTTTTTCTTTGCAAGCGTTCTTGTTTCTCAAGAGAATGGAAAATGGTACGCGGGAAGAGGAAGCGCAGTTCATTCGGATGCAAATGCGGCGCGCGAAAATGCGTTAAAAAAAGCGCGCGCCAATGCGCTGGAGCAAGCCGGAATAAATATTCAGGCGGGAACGTTCCGCTTGCAGGCGGAAAAAGGGAACGAGTTGAATGATTTTTTCAGCCAGATGACCGAAGCGAGTTCGCGCGGAATTATTTTAAAAGAAGAACCGCCCAAAATAAGCAAACCGGAACTGATTAACGACAGAGATTACATTTTTCAAGTTGATGCGGAAATTAAAGCGTTTGTTGTCATTCCCAAAGGAGAATCTGATCCGGGCTTTACGGTAGAAATGACGGCAAATAAAAAAGTGTTTCATGAAAATGAAAACATAAGACTTTCCCTCACTTCATCCAAAGATGGATATTTGACCATACTTCACGTTCAAAAAGATACCATCACCATCGCGTTTCCGAACGCCATCAGCAAAAAAAATAAAATTACCGCGAAGAAAAAATTTGTTTTCCCGACGGAATACGATATTTCGATGGCATTGGAAAAAACCGATAAGCGCGTGGTTGAAGAATTTATTGCAATCGTAAGCAAAGAAGATGTTCCGTTAATGGAAGTCGGCGAAAGCGTAATTCAAAACAACGAACTTGTGCTTCCCAAGCGCTCTATGAACGAACTTTCACAATGGCTGTTTAAAGTTCCAATCAATCAGCGAGCCATTGCGCATGTTGT
>CAYXEE010000236.1:0-4418 GCA_964463935.1 uncultured Chitinophagaceae bacterium
AAGGATTTGCTCAGGATGACCTTAATTTTTTGTGCCGAGTCGAAGCATTTTTTTTATTTTGCGTAACTTCAGTTTCTTATTACTGCTACTTTTGCAGTTTTTATTTTATCGCCGGCAGAATTATGAACAGCTATAATATACACTCCGCTTCCGACATAATTTCCATTGCTGTCTTTCAAATTCCAAAAAGCTCTTCCGCCTCCTTGCGCCGAAAATTGATGAATTATTTTCCCGGTAATTGATAATATTTTCACAATACTGTCATCTACAAGTCCGCGTATTTCTACTGTTGAATTTTGAGAGAGTTTTACGGGATTCGGCGAGACTTTTATTGTTGAAAATTCCTGTTCAGACTGAATCGGCATTATTTCAAGCGCAGACAAGCCTTTGTCTGTACCAAAATAAGCAATACCTTTTTTAGTATCGAAGACAATTGAAAGGATATTATTATCAACCAACCGCCCTTCCGTTGATTCTACGGTATATTTTTGTAACAATGTTATTCCGTCAGGGCTTAAAACAAAAACGCCTTGCGATGTTCCTATCCACTTATTATTAAGCGGATCAACTGCGATACAAGTAACTGATTGATCGCGTACAGAAGCATTATAAACTTTTGATAATCGTGATTTTGGATTTCGAGGCGTGGAAATTATTGTAATACCAGAATTTGTTCCAGCCCAAACATCTCCGCGTGTATCAACAGCAAGAGATAGCACATTTACACTGGTCATTCCATCAGTAACTGTCAATTCTCCCCATCCTTCAGTAGTTCCTGCAATTTGATTGCTTTCATTATAGAATACAAATTTTTTTTCTGGAATTACTGTTCCCGTATTAGGGTTAAACAGCGGCACTCCGTTTGTAAACCATTTTGTTCCTTCATGATCTATAACGATATCCATTAAAACTCGATATTGCATAGGATGAGTATAACTTTCCCAGCCACTGTTAATTTTTTTCTTCCATAGGGCTTTGTTTTGAGAAGCAACAAAATTACTAAACCACATATTTCCTAAATTATCTTTTGCTCCGCCAAAAAGCAAAACATCAACCTTGCTGTCGGGTGTTGAATTAAATCCGGGACTCGTAGAGTCATATACTGTCAATATATTATCCGAGGCATCTAATACTACTACGCCGCCCGTTCCACTTATCCATTTCGTATTGTTTGGTCCCATTGTAATTTTATAACTATCGCTAAATGGAATATTCGGATTTGTTTTTTTATCAAAATTTTTCCATTGATTTCCATCAAAGGCATAAAAACCACGAGCATATAATCGTCCCGATGCCGCCCAAAGAACGCCGGATTCATCTATTGCCATTGAAACAAAGGAATTCGTTGAAGGACCATTGGGATAGATTGAACTCCATTCGGTTAAAGGCGAACTTGATTTTCCAATGCCATTTGCAGAAAATCCTGCAAAAAAAATATTTGAAGAATTTTCACATCCACCGATTATTTCTGACGATGACGTATCGGTCAATTGAACTATTGCATAATTCGAAGATATGCTATAAACAATATTACCGGGTGAAAATAAAAGTGAAGATGCCGATGGAAATACTTTTGCCGAACCAGCTACAACAGTAATCCACGATGAATTTTTATATACCAAAACTCCTTTATTGCTTCCAGCAAACAATGAATCTCGAACTTGCGTAAGAGAATTTCCAACTGCTGTTGTCGAAAAAACCTCCCACGATTCTGGAGCAACTAGATTTGTAGCTCCAACTTTTGATACGACAAAACCTTTTGATGTTATAGCAAATATTCTGTCCTTATAATATTGCGAAGCAATTACACCGGCTTGCGTTATTGTAGCAAATGCAGTATATGTTTCTCGAAATTCAAATTTTGAAATCGAAAAAACTGATATACCAAATCCAGTAGAAAACAAAATACTATCCCCAGCACAATAGATTGATAAAATTCTTTTGTCTGTTCGAGTTGAATATCTGATATCGGAAATATGTTTCCACATATTATTTTTCGTAGAATATATATCTACTGAACCGTTGGCATGCCCAATCCAAATATTTTCATTTTTATCAACGGCAATTGCCGTAACATCGTTTGTGGAAAGCCCGTCGGAATTGGTAAATTTGAGAAATGTAGAATCGGAAGTATTAAACCGGAACACGCCGCCGGAAGTTGCCGCCCAAATATATTTTCCCTGCGCTGCAACTGCGCGAATTCCTTTCATATCGGTATAACTTTTCCAATCGCCGATACCTGCAATAAGCGCCTGACCCAACACCATCGAATAAACTGCTGCTAAAACCGCGAATCCCCTGAGTTTCATTACAACTGCATCAACCTTCTTCATACAAAAGTCTCCTTTCTACAATAATGGATTATTAAACAATTGTAGAAATTTTTCTTTCGTATTCTCCTTTATTCTGCTGATTATGAAATCTAATTGTTATGTTGAAACTTGTGAAAATAAATTTGCCATTTGAATTGCACCGAGCGCAGCGTCAAATCCTTTGTTGCCAACTCTTCCTCCCGCCCGCTCCATTGCCTGCTCAAATGTATTTGTTGTAAGCACGCCGAATAAAACAGGAATGCCGCTTTCGTAAGAAACCTGTCCAATTCCGCGCGCACACTCTTGACAAATATAATCAAAATGCGGCGTTTCTCCTCTAATTACTGCGCCAAGACAAACAACGGCGTTGTATTTTTTTTGTTTACAAATAAACGATGCTGTCTGTGGAAGTTCATACGCTCCTGGGCAGTAAAAAATTTCAACATTTTTTTCTACTTCTGCCCCATTTTTGCGAAAACATTCCAACGCGCCTTCCAATAATTTCTGTGTTACTGCCTGATTAAATCTGCTTACAATTACTGCAAAATTTTTTCCTGCTGCGCTTACGCCGCCTTCAAATTCGCGCGGCTTTCCGTCCTTAGTCATGCTATTTTTATTTACCGAGAATTATGTGAAAAAAGTCTGTTCTTCATTATTCCTACAAGCGCTTCATCAATATAATATTGACCAAGCGTTTCGTCATCGTTTTTCTTTCCGCCGTGAAAATCCGAACCGCCGCTCTCTAACAAAAAATATTCTCCTACAACCCCGCGGTAATATGCCGAGTGATTATTGGAATGCGACGGATGAATAGTTTCAATTCCATCAAGACCGCATTTAATTAGCGCTTGCAAAGTTTCATCCCTTGTATATCTTCCCGGATGCGCAAGAAATGAAAGTCCGCCGGACGATGAAATAAGTTTTATTGCTTCTTCCGGCGAGAGATGAAATTTTTTTTCAAATGCAGGTCCGCCATTGCCGATATACCGCTCAAACGCTTCATGATATGATTGAATAAATCCGTTTTCTACCATTGCCGATGCAATATGCGGTCTGCCAACCGAACCTTTTCCCGCTTTCTCCATCACCGATTCAATTTTTAGCGGAACATTGATGTTGTTAAGTTTGGCTACAATCCGCTCTGCGCGTTTTATACGCTCAATTCTAAAAAATTCTAGATATTCAAGAAGACGTTTATTTCTGTAATCAACAAAGTAACCGAGAATGTGTACATCTTTGTCGTCTATTATTGCGCTTAATTCCACCCCGGGGATAACTTCAACGCCAAATTCTTTGCCGTATTCAATTGCATTGGGAAAGGCAGAAACGCTGTCGTGGTCTGTTATGCTGATTATTGAGATTCCTTGCTTTTTGCATTGCTTCACTAATTCATACGGAGAGAAAATCCCATCTGAAAAATTTGTGTGCATATGTAAATCAGCTCTTAAACTCATACTCTCAATAATCTTTAATCTTTTACATTTTAAATGTGCATTTGTTTAAAAGCTTCATAATCATTGATTATGAGTTTATTCCCCTGCAATTGCAGGTGCCCCTTTTTAATAAACTTGTGAATCATACGGGAAATTGTTTCGCGCGATGTTCCCGCCATATTTGCTAAATCTTGCTGAAGCGGAAGTTCGTCAATTTCTACTTTTCCTTTGCGGAAAATTCCGACATCGTCCGCAAGTTGAAGAATAACGGTAGCAACTTTCCCTGAAGCATCTTTCAGCGATAAACTTTTTATCTGCTGGTCTGCTTTTCGCAATCGGGAAGTTAATTCGCGCAGAAGAGCAATGCTGATGGAAGGATAATCATTCAACGCTTTTAAGAAATCTCCGCGGTGAATCATAAACAATTCGGATTTTGCAATAGCAACTACGCTGGCAGAGCGGGTCAGCCCGTCTAAAATTGCCATTTCGCCGAAAAAGTCGCTCTCTCCAAGAATAGAAAGAATAACTTCTCTTCCGTCGTCATCCATGCGAACAATTTTTACTTTACCGGAAACGATAACAAACAGCGCCGCGCCGGTTTCTTCTTCAAGAAGAATGATGCTGCCCTTTTTATATTTTTTGCGTACGCCGAGCGAAACAATTCGCTCTAATT
>CAYXEE010000237.1:0-3045 GCA_964463935.1 uncultured Chitinophagaceae bacterium
TGGAAATCGAGTTGGACTTCTGCTCTTTCGTGGAAAACTTCGTTGAACAATCAAAGTCTTGATCTTGTAGGTTTTGGTTATCACCACCCGCTAATGGGATTGATTGATTACACGGATATTCGAAGGCAAATTCAACTACATAGACAAGCGCTTCAATCAAATTTCGGTGCAGTATATTCAAAAGGAATTTTCCCGCCCGAAAATGCTTTTACAAGAAGAATGATTCCAGCGCTTGTTGATGAAGGATTGGAATGGGTTCTTGTTGATAATGTTCACTTCGATCGCGCGGCAAAAAATTATCCATTCAATACCGGAGGAAATTTATATGAGCCAAACAAAGCAGATCAAATTAATTCCAATCCGAATGATTGGGTGCAATTAAACGGACTGTGGGCGCCGACAAAAAATTCTGCTTCGTGGGGGCGCAGACCGCATTATGTGGAATATGTAAACCCGAATGATGGAACAAAGAAAAAAATAATTGCAATACCGGCAGATCGCTATATGGGAAATGAAGATGGGCGCGGCGGATTCGGCGCGCTAAATTATGAATCAGTAATGAGTCAATTAGAAAGTTACAATACCGATGCAAGCCGCCCAATTCTTGTTGTTCTTCATCATGACGGCGATAATTACGGCGGCGGTTCGGAAAGTTATTACGGAAGTAATTTTCAAAGTTTTGTAAATTGGTTGAAGGCAAATCCAACAAGATTTGTTTGCACAACAATTCAAGATTATGTTCAGCAATTTCCTCCCGCAATGGATGATATAATTCATATTGAAGATGGAAGTTGGAGCGGCGCAGATAACGGCGATCCTGAATTTAAGAAATGGAACGGCGATCCGTACAACGGTTATTCTCCCGATAGAAACAGCTGGGGCGTTGTAACAGCAGCAAAAAATTTTGTTTTCACTGCAAACCAAATGGATCCGAATAATTCCAATACAACAAGCGCGTGGAAATATTTACTGAACGCTGAAGCGAGCGACTATTGGTATTGGGACGGCTCAATGAATGGATTATGGGATTCTCATCCTACGCGAGCATCAAATCAAGCAATTCAATTTGCACTGCAAGTAATTAGCGGTGGAACCGACCAAACCCCGCCGACAATTTATATTCCGCAGCGAGAGCCGTACAATCCCGGCGGAACGGAATGGAATATTGCACAGCCAAGTGATTTTTCAATCTGGACATACGTCTTTGATATCAGCGGATTAAAATCAGTGAAATTAAAATTCCGCGCGGATAACGACGGAGAAAATCCGCTTTCATCAATACAAAATGAGACTTATGCCGGAGGAAATGAAGTAAGCGAATGGACTGAGATTGAAATGACGGGAACAGATATGCCGTCTCAAACAACTCCTTCGCCGTTGTTCAAAGCAAAAGAATTTTCCGCAGAGATTAAAGGATTAAAAAATATTTTAATAGATTATTTTGTTGAAGCGGAAGATACAAAAGGAAATATTTCCCGCTCACCTATAAAGCACGTTTGGATTGGACAAAATTCCGGCGGAGGCGGCACACCCGGAACGTCAAAAGTTACGTGGCTTCCGGCAAGCCCGACGAAAAACGATTCCATTAAAATTACAATTTCCAAAACAACAAAAAGTGGCAAGCTTCATTGGGGAGTTAATTACAACGGAAGTAATTGGCAATCGCCAAACAATGTTTATTGGACACCAAATACAGCATTATTTAACGGAAGCGGACCGGCAGTTGAATCGCCGATGACAGGTAATTCCAACGACACAGCATTAACAATAACAATCGGTCCATTTAACAAAGCGCAACAAGCAGTAAACAAAATTGCTTTCGTCATTCATTACGATAATAATACTTGGGATAATAACAACGGACAAGATTATCATATTGATTTTGGGACAAGCGATACAACTGTACAGCAAAGTTATGTAATGGATGGAATTCTTGACAGTAAAGCAACTTCGCTTGCATCAAACAGCGGAACAAATCTATACGCAGCGTGGAACGGAAGTGAATTGTATGTAGCAACACAATCTGCACCATCGCAAAGCGGCGATGTATTTATTTTTGTAACTGATACAATTCGCATGCAAGTAAATGCGCCGTGGGCAAAAGCGGGAAAAGTTAACGGTTGGAAAATATTTCTCGGCAATGAAAGCACAAATAATTGGTCCGGCTGGTTTGATAAAAACGGCGCAGGAATTACACAGCAAAACAAATCGGGAACAGTCGTAGAAGGAGTGATTTCGCCAATTTCACTTTTCGGTTACGAACCGAAAAAAATATATCTTGCTGTCGGAAAATATAATACCAATGACAGCGGAGCGTTGATTTCTCAAATCCCTGCAGGAAATAGCGATGGAAATATTGATGCAAACGAATGGAAAGAATTTTCTCTTTCAACAGTTTCCGTAAAGTATAATACAGATATTCCAAAAGAATTTTCGTTATCGCAAAATTTTCCAAATCCGTTTAACCCAACAACAACAATTACGTATTCAATTCCTGCGAAGGAAAACCTGACAGGTCTTCCGTCAAAAGATGAAGCAAGGCTGACAGGTGAAGACCTGTCAGGTTTGCGTGTTTCACTCAAAATTTATGATGCGCTTGGGAAAGAAGTGGCAACATTAGTGAATGAACAGAAAGAAGCGGGAAATTATTCTGTGGAATTTAACGCATCGCAGTTTTCCAGCGGAATATACTTTGCCAAACTGCAAAGCGGAAATAATATTCAAATACGAAAATTGATTTTGATGAAATAAAATACAGTATGTTTTAAAAATAAAAGCCATCTCTATGTATAGAGATGGCTTTGTATTTGATTCTGGTATGCAGAGTCGCTATTTTCTTTCCAGAATGAAAAAATATTTTTTCAAAACAGCAGTAATGGTTTTCTTTTTCAAGGCGGTTGCTTTCTCTCAAAGCAATTCCGAATTTCTTACTATTGATCAGGGACTTTCGCAAAACTATGTGTTTGATGTTTTTCAAGACAGCCGTGGATTTATGTGGTTCGGAACGAAAGAAGGATTGAATAGATACGACGGTTATTCTGTTGT
>CAYXEE010000237.1:3085-4408 GCA_964463935.1 uncultured Chitinophagaceae bacterium
CATCGAATACCGTAACAGCAATCTTTGAAGACAAAAATAATGCGTTGTGGGTCGGAACAAACGGCGGCGGATTGAATAAATTTGACCGGACAACTGAAAAATTTTCGCATTTCGCATTTTCCCCGAATAAAAAAAAATCATTAAGCCATAATCATATTGTAAGTATTTCGTCAGGAATGGGAAACGCATTGTGGATAGGCACGATGGATGGAGCAAATCTTTTTGATTTACAAAATGAAATATTTACGCAATTCCGTTTTGATTCGACAAACAGCAACACTCTTGCAGGAACTCAAGTAAGCGGAATTCTTGATGAACGCGATACTGTTTGGTTTGCTACCAACGGCGGATTATGTTTTCTTGTTCGAGCTTCTGGAAATATTGTTCGTTTGGTTCAGAATCAAACAGCAGAAAAAAAGAATCGCGGAGTAACAACAGTATTTCGCGACAGCAAAAAACGTTTATTTATTGGTATGCGCACCGGTTTATATCGCGTAATCTCCAACGGATTCGTTCCTGTCTTTACGGCAAATGATGAAAACAAGCTGTACTGGGTAACAAAAATTCGAGAAGATCAAAACGGAACATTGTGGATTACTACCGCAGCCGCTCTGCTTACGCTTTCTTCCGACTTGCAAAGGATGAATTACAAAGAACGGCTTGTGAAAGAACGATTTTCTCCCGGTTTGTGGATTGACCAAAGCGGCGTTGTGTGGGCGGGAACAAGCGGACTTGGAGCACTGACAAGAAAAATACGTCAAGAATTATTTGGAAAGCGAGAGGGCAATTTTCTTGCAGAGGTGTTCGGAAAAGAAATTGAAGCAGTGAATGCGTATGTGAAAAAGAAAAACATTCCACATTTTATCGACCTAACATTTCGCGGAATGAATTTCGCTTCTATTACAGAAGGAAAAAATAACGACGTGTGGTTGTTAACGCAAAACAGATTGTATAATGTAGAACGCGGCGGCATTATTCGCAATGTGTACTCTACGAATCCAACAATTGCTCCAAAGAATGAACAGTGGTCGGTCAACAAAGTCGCAGTGAGTCCTGCAGGAGAAATTTATGTTGCAACCGTTGGCGGCATAAACAAACTGAACAAACAGAGCGGAAGATTTACTCACATTCGCTTATATCCCGATTCAACATTTCAAGCCGATATGTTGAACAAAGCTTCGTATTACGATATTACAGTTATGTTTTGGGATCATTCAGGAGTTTTATGGTGCGGAACGCCGGAGCGCGGATTGATACGATTTGATGAAACTGTAATGCTTACATTGAAATCGGACTTTTGCTAACTTAAGAAATGTGGAACAA
>CAYXEE010000238.1:0-4379 GCA_964463935.1 uncultured Chitinophagaceae bacterium
GCATCGGCTTCGTGCAGGCAGGCTCAGCATGACCATCTGCGTAACTTCAGTTATTTAAAACAAGAATGCCAATCAAAGATTGGCATTCTTGTTTTTTTGCGAAGCTGCTTTTGTTACATTCCGTACATCAATCTATTGCCAAGTTCCTCCGGTAATTTTGCGGCATAAATTTTGTCCACAGCTGTTTGAATGTCGTATTTCGAGCGAATCAATTCATATTCCCACATTGTAGAATCAAAGATTCCGAATGAAAGCATTGGATTTCCATCTCGCGGCTGACCTATGCTGCCAATATTAACAATAAATTTTTCATCGCGTGAAATTATTTTTTCTCTTCCGCGCTGTGAAAATATTCCCGGAACGTGCGTATGACCGATGAAACAGATACGCTCTTCAAAATGGCGAAATGCAGAAGCTGCATCATCGCCGTCAATAATATAATCCCATAGCTCCGGCGCATTGGGCGATGAATGAACAAAGAGAATAGTATTTTCTTTTTGCACTTTTAAAGGAACGGCAGAAAGAAAATTTTTATTGTCATCTGTTAAAGTATTGGAAGTCCAAACAATTGCGCGGCGGGCAATTGGATTGAAATCGTGCGCAAGCGAAGGATTAAGCGCGGCCGCGTCATGGTTTCCTAATACAATTGCAGAACACCGATCGCGCACAATAGTTACGCATTCATTCGGATTTGCGCCGTAACCGACAATATCGCCGAGACAAATAATTTCATCGACTTTTTTTTCATCGATAATTGAGAGCACTTTTGTTAATGCTTCAAGATTCGAGTGGATATCAGAAATAATTGCGTATTTCATTCTACATTGCTCTGTTCGTTTAAGCCGCGCCAATTAACAATAACCGAAAGCGAACTTGAAAAACCAGCGTTTGCAGGACGCATACCGTAGTATTTATTTCCCTTTTTTGAGCTGGAAAAAATAACTGCGCCGGTATTTGTTTTACTATTGAAAACAGGCAGCGGCGTACCAAACGACGGCACTCCGTTTTTTAATGAAACCGTACAGTATTCATAACGATCTTTTGATGTTGCATAGTAGAAAATTTTCCCTTGACCCCACGATAATCTATTTCCCGATTCTACCGGTAATTGCCACGTGATGGGATTAGTTGAAAAACTGGAAACAAAAATTTTTGATGAAACAGACGCGTTAGATTGATACGAAATCCATCTTCCGTCCGGAGAAAATCGGACATTTCTTCCGGCTAAGCCCAAACGTACTATCGTGCGAATCTTTTTTTGCTCTTTTAAGTCAATAAATCCTATTTCAGATTTCAATTCATTTCTAATACTTATTAATAAATATCTGCCGTCGGGAGAAATATCTTCAGGATAAAAACCAATAGCAACATTAACTGTATCCTCTGCAATCAACTCCTCTTCATCAGAACCATCGGTATTTTTTACAAAAATATTTGCTTTTCTTCCGTCAACTTCTGAATTGTAAAATATTTTTTTCCCGTCATGAGACCAGCATGGAGCGCTTGCAGCATAATCCTTAAAAATTAATTGTGTATTTATTTTTTTTTGTAAATCGTAAATCCAGACTGATGTTCGTTTATTCTTTACTTCAACTTGATCGTAAGCGACCATAGTTTCATCCGGCGATAGAACCACCGTAGTAAAATATTGCAATTCAGCAAGTTCTTCTTCTTTGCCGTCTTCTCCAAACAAAAGTAATTCATTACTTCGAGATGAACCGCCTGTTGCAAATAACAAAACTCCATTATCGGAAAGTGAAAAGTCTGCTTTTGCGCGAGGAGGCCAGGCGTTAATATTACCTTGAATCGAAATCGGTTTTCCTTTCAAAGAAAATGAAGAAATGTCAAATGGCTGGGCGACAAGAATTCCCTGTTTAATGTAAAAAAGAAAACCATCTTCATATCTTCCATACGCGCTTTCAGAAATAATTTTTTTTGTTTCATTATTTTCTATTGAACCGAGATAAACATCCGAATTAGTGCCGATTCCTTTTATTTCCAGCAACGAAAATATGTAGTGTTTCCCATCCGGCAAGAATGAAGGAAATCTCGGAGCTTTGCCTGATGCAGAATCAAAATTAGTAACAATGCTGGGCGATCCGCCCATGGATGAAACTACGTATAAATTTGGGTCTGCAACGGAAGGCGAATACAATATCTCGCCGTTTTCATTCCAAGCCAAACCTCTGCCGAATGGCGCATTCGCAAGTTCAATCGCCGGACCGCCTTTCGCATCAATCGTTTTTAATTTCCCATCGGCAAAAAAAGCGACCGACTTAGAATCATTAGACCACGATGGATATGTAGCTCTCTCTGCTCCAGCAAGAATTTTTGTTTCATTATTTTTTAAGGAATGAATATAAAGAGTTTGGCGGTTCAGCGAATCTATGCCGACAAAAATAATCATTGAACCATCCGGCGAAATTGAAGAATGTCCGCCAATATCATCATAGTAACGAATGCCGTGCGGTATATTTATTGAAGCGCGCACGGCAGGTAATTGCTTCTCTTTTTTTATTGTTACTGCAGTAAAATATCCGATAGAGAAAAATATAACAACGGCAAGAAGCAAAAAATACCAGCTCTTAAAAATTGAAGTACTAATTTTGGAAGATTGTTCCTGCAAAACATTTTTCTGTTGTGAAGCGGCAACAGCCGGACGCGCAGAAGTAATTCTGCTCATTTGCGTTCTGCTTGATTCTCGTTTATATCTTTTTAAATCAAGCGCAATTTGTTTTATAGATTGCGCTCTTTCATTCGGATCTTTTTCTAAACACTCCAAAACAATTGTATCTAATGCCGGATCAATTTCCGGTTTTATAGACGACATTGGAGCAGAATCAACATTGACAATTTCGTACGCAATCGCCGTTTCGTGAATTCCTTTAAACGGCAATTCGCTTGTTAACAATTCATACAAAAGAACGCCGAAGGAAAAAATATCCGAACGATGATCTGCTTCTAATCCTTGCACTTGTTCGGGAGACATATACCCTGCGGTACCGACTGTGCTTCCAACTTTTGTTAATTGCGATGCGCCTTGCAGTTTTGCCAACCCGAAATCCATAATTTGTGCAATGCCGTCTTTGCGTATCATTATATTATCCGGCTTAATATCTCTATGCACAATTCCTTTTTCATGCGCGGCGGAAAGTCCTTCGGCAATTTGAATTCCAATTTCAATTGCTTGTTTAAAACTAACAGTTCCTTTTCGTTCGCGCAGCGTTTGTCCTTCAAGAAATTCCATAACAATGAATAGCTGATGCTTTCCATCTTCGCCGGAATAATTTTGAATATCGTGAATCGTGCATACGTTCGGATGATTAAGCGCTGAAGCAGATTTCGCTTCTTGAATAAACCGCGTTTTATCCTGCTCCGATGCGGCAAGATGCGATGGTAAGAACTTGAGAGCAACAAAGCGGTCGAGTTTGGTATCGTGAGCTTTGTAAACGACGCCCATGCCGCCCTCGCCGAGTTTCTCGAGTATTGCGTAGTGAGTAATATTACTTCCAATCATGCAACACCTCCGCCTACACTTCGTTTCGGCGGATTCTCAAATTTCTTTCCACTCACAAGAAGCGTTCGTGGAGAAATTTGGAACATTCCGCCCTGCCCGATCTGTTCTAAGATTTTGTAATGTCCTATATCTTTGCCAAGCATACGTATTCCATTTTTTAATTTACTCGGTCAGGCGGGTTTCGCCTAACTTTTCCACTATTTTATAATGTGTGATTGTCACAATGTGATCCCTTTGAGATTTGGTCGATCATAGCATAATTCTTCCGCTCCCGCTAAAAAGCAGCGGGATTCTGAAAATTCCTGCAACTCGCTGAGAAACAAACGTTGGAAATTTTCGAACTTCACCGAGTTTCTCTAAAATTTTATCCGCCAGAGGCGGATGCACCTTTGGGCGCATAATGAGAAATAATTGTATCTATCATTCGTTCGCCTGAAATTTATGAAACTATTATTATTTACTTTCTGTACTGCTTTGCTGCAATTCTTTTGTCAGATTCAAAACAATATTAAACGATGTTCTTGTATTTGTACTTTTACTATTTCTTATCATAATAAATCGTTTACCATCCGGCGCAATATCAAAATTTGAAATTGGATTATTGGGAAAATACATTTGTGAAATATCAAACATCTCTTTCGGAGTTTCCCAAGAAAATATCGGTTCAGTGGTTACTTTTACAGACATCATTTTAGCAAGTTGATTGGCATAATAAATAAATTTACCGTCGGGCGACCAAATTGGCGTTACGCCGCCGTTGACCGATATTTGCCACTTTCCTTTTAAATCGGGAAACGTACGAACGAACACTTCAAAAGCGCCTGTTTCATTTGAATAATATGTAACATACTTGCCATCGGGT
>CAYXEE010000239.1:0-4347 GCA_964463935.1 uncultured Chitinophagaceae bacterium
TTTACAATTACATTTCTATTTTGCTCGCTGTTTGCCAGAGAAATTTTTAGCGTTGTTTCTATGCAACTAACATCTTCTACTGTTAGTTGCAAAGGGTTTATCGACGGGTCAACAATATCTTTTTTACAATTAGCGTTAATAAAAAGCATCAGTGCGGTAAGTATCGGTAAAATTAGTTTTGCCATCGGCGTTATTTGTTTTATTTTTTGCATACGCGCTATTATGGTTTTGTTGTGTTGCTATTTTTTATTAGCTGTGCTTTAAAAAATCTTATTATCGCTAAACCCTTCGAGGGTTAATTTTTCTAAAGCGCTGAATTTCAAAAAAAATTATGCCATTCATCAAGTGCAACCCTTGAAGGGTTGCTGCTATTAAAATTTAACTTATTAGAGTCAATATAACCTTAATTTCGGAAATAAAAGTTTAAGCTTTTTTATTTTTTTGTAATAAGACTAGACATCTAATTTTGGATTTACAAAACAAATCATTTCCAAACTTGACAACCACAAACAAAAAAACCGAGTTTAAACTCGGTTTTTAATATTCAGCGAAACATCTGTGCTATCTGCGTCATCATTACTTTACATTAAAATATCTCGCTTCGGGATGATGGACAATAATCGCATCTGTAGATTGTTCCGGCTCAAGCATAAATTCTTCCGTTAGATGAACGCCGATTTGTTCCGGCTGTAACAATTGAAATAATTTCGTGTGATCTTCTAAATTCGAGCACGCCGGATAACCGAAACTGTACCGCGAACCTTGATATCCCTGACTGAATAACCGCTTTATTTCTTTTGCATCTTTTCCCGCAATTCCAAGTTCTTCGCGGATTTTTTTGTGCCATAACTCCGCAAGCGCTTCGGCAGTTTCAACGCTCAATCCGTGAAAATATAAATACTCTTTGTAATTATTCTCTGCGTACAATTTTGCAGAATATTCCGAAGCGCGTTTTCCCATTGTAACCATACTGAATGCAATCACATCTATTCTGCCGGAATTTTTCGATGCAAAATAATCGGACAAACACAACAATCGGTCGTCGCTTTGTCGCGGAAATGTAAAACGCATTCGCTCCGTTTTCAAATCATCATTATAGATAATCACATCATTCCCATCCGATTGACACGGAAAATAACCGTACACAACTTTCGGCTCAAGCAGCCGCTCGTTCTTCGCTCGCTCTTTCAGTCGCTCTAAATCAGGATAAACATTTTCTTCAACAAATTTTTTGTACTCTGCTTCGCTTCGTTTCCCTTTTCGTACTTGCCACTGTCCTTTAATAAGCGCGGCTTCGTTGATGTATGGAAAAACTTCATCAAGCGGAATTTCTTGTACTACTTTTGTTCCCCAGAACGGCGGCTTCGGAATTTCAACTTCCGTTGAAACTTTTGAGCGAATATTTATTTCAGAATGTTCTTTCAACGCCGCTGCAATTTTTGCTTCGGAACCGGTCAGCAATTCTTCGCCATCTTCGATTTCTGTTTGCTGATTTTCTCCCGTAGAAAAACTTTCAATTCCTTTTGTCTTTAATTGCTCCATAAATCGTAACCCGTCGAACGCATCGCTCGCATAACTCACAACTCCTTTATAGAGCGAACGAATATCCTGCTCAACAAATCTTCGCGTTAACGCCGCGCCGCCAAGTACCACCGGCGGAGTCAGCCCGCGCTCATTCAGCACTTCAAGATTTTCTTTCATAATTGCGGTGGATTTTACAAGCAATCCGCTCATTCCGATTGCATCCGCTTTATGTTCTTCCCACGCATGAATGATTGTTTCTACAGGCTGTTTAATTCCAAGATTGTACACTTTGTAGCCGTTGTTTGTTAAAATAATATCAACAAGGTTTTTTCCAATATCGTGAACATCGCCTTTCACGGTTGCAAGAACCATTGAGCCTTTATTTGTTGCATCGCTTTTTTCCATAAATTTTTCTAAATGCGACACAGCAAATTTCATTGTTTCAGCAGATTGAAGCACAAACGGCAGCTGCATTTCTCCGCGCCCGAACAAATCGCCGACAACTTTCATTCCTTCCAAAAGTATTTCATTGATAATTTGAATCGGCGAATAGTTCTTCATCGCTTCATCTATATCGGCAATCATATCCTGCTTGTCGCCGTCAACAATTCGATTTTTCAAAATTTCTTCAATTGTGCCGGCACGCTGTTTCTTCTCTTCTTTCTTATCCTGTTTCTTATCGGCATAATATGCCATCAATTCCGTCAGCGGATCATACACGCAAGTTTCGTCGTCGAATTTTCGTTCGTCAAAAATCAATTGTTTGCACAATTCGCGTCCGCGTTCATCAATTTTATAGAGCGGCTTTATTTTTTGCGAATTGACAATTGCCTGCGTTAATCCCGCTTCAATTGCGTAATGAAGAAATACAGAATTCAAATCGTGCCGTGCCGCCGGTGAAAGTCCGAATGAAATATTGCTGACGCCGAGAATGAAACCAACATTGGGAAAATCTTTTTTAATTAAACGTATTGCCTCAATGGTTTCAATTCCTGCTTTGCGAAATTCTTCATCGCCGCTTCCGAGTGTAAATGTAAGCGTATCAAAAATAATATCGCTCGGTTTCATTCCGTGTTTATTCACAACAAAATCATAAATGCGTTTTGCAATTTCGTATTTATCGTTTGCGGTTTTCGCCATCCCGCGTTCATCAATTGTAAGAGCGACAACTGCCGCGCCGTATTTTTTGCACAATGGAACAACTTTTTCAATTCGTTCTTCGCCGTCTTCAAGATTGATGGAATTGACAATCGCTTTTCCCGCACATAATTGAAGCGCCGCTTCAATTACATTCGCTTCTGTGGAATCAATCATAAGCGGAAGCGGAACTTGCGTATTTAATCGCGAAACAAATTCTTTCATATCGCGCACTTCATCACGACCGACATATGCAACACAGACATCAAGAACGTGCGCCCCTTCTTTCAACGCCTCTTTCGCCATCGTTACCATTCCGTCGTAATCTTCCGCATTCAAAAGTTCGCGGAATTTTTTTGAACCGTTTGCATTCGTTCGTTCGCCGACAATCAACGGACCCGGATTTACTTCCATTGCTTGCGATGAATATAAACTCGATACAGACGGTTGATATTCAATTGTGCGCTGACTCGGAGAAATTCTTCCAACGGCATCTACAACTGCTTTCAAATGCGCCGGCGTCGTTCCACAGCAGCCGCCGACAACATTCACGCCGAAATCTTTTGTAAAGTGTGAAAGCCAATGCGTCATCTCTTCCGGCGAAAGATGATAGTGCGCTTTGCCGCCTATATTTTCGGGAAGCCCTGCGTTCGGAATACACGAAACAGGGATTCTGGAATTTTCACACAAGTAACGAATATTCTCGGACATTTCTTTCGGACCGGTTGCGCAATTCATTCCAATTACAGAAATATCATACGGATCAAGCGCCGTTAACGCGGCAGAAATTTCTGTTCCCATCAGCATTGTTCCCATCGTTTCAATTGTTACAGAGGTCATTACCGGAAGTTTTATTCTCTTATCGGCAAAATATCGGAACACTGCGCCGAGCGCTGCTTTTATTTGAAGAATATCCTGCGCCGTTTCAACAATTAACAAATCCGCGCCGCCGTCAACTAATCCGGCAACTTGTTCGTAGTACGATTTTTCCATTTCAGAAAAAGTTATGTGCCCGAGCGAAGGAAGTTTTGTCGTGGGTCCAATCGAGCCGGCGGCAAATCGTGGATGAGCCGCAGTAGAAAAATCTTGCGCAACTTTTTTTGCAAGCTGTGCGCCTTTCTTGCTTAACTCGTATGCAAGATGTTGAAGATCATATTCCGCAAGCACAATGGAAGCAGAACCAAATGTGTCGGTTTCAATAACATCAACGCCGGCGGAAAGAAAATCCGCGTGAACTTTCTCTATCGCTGAAGGTTTTGAAATAATCAGATACTCATTGCATCCGTTCAGATGTTCGCCGCCGAAATCATCCGCTGATAAATTCTGTGTTTGAATATTTGTTCCCATCGCGCCGTCAAACACAACAATTTTTTCTTGTAATATTTGTAGAAAATTTTTCATCATAGCATTATTAAACTTTTTAAAACTAAAAAACCCTAACGCGAACGTCAGGGTTTAAAATTTTTTTCCTGCGACGCTTTAGCGATTCATTCAATATGAATGATTGCATATTGCTGCTTTAACAGCGCCATGCATTGCGGTTTGCAAGCTGTCTTCAAATCACCGCTGAACTAATGTACAAAACCAATACCTCAATTCCAAAAATGATACAGAAAAAGGTAGTGTCTCAATTTCAATTTAGTCGTCATGCCCGTCCCGAAGGTCCCGAAGGGATCCCTTTGGGAG
>CAYXEE010000240.1:0-3240 GCA_964463935.1 uncultured Chitinophagaceae bacterium
CGAACTGCGCCGTTCAATAAATAATTAATGGCTATGTCTCAAACACCTGCAACGTTGCAAACGCTTATTACACAGGTAGAAACAAATATCCTGTCGAAAAATTACGACAAAGCGTTGGAACTTGTTGATCAGCTTTTAAAGAATGATGAAAAAAATATTTTTGCGTTAGCATACCGCGAGCGTATTTTTCTTCTTTCCGGGAAAATAGAAAAAACAGTACAACCGCAAAATGTTCAGCGGCTTTCGCTGGCAATTTCAGAATCGTATAACACGTTGTTAATGGAAGTGTGGAAAGATGGAATTGTTTCGGATGTGGAGCATTTTCGGCTGGATAATCTGCGTTCTATTCTTGCAATAAACGAAGAAACGCACAATGAAATAGAATTCAACGTACGGAAGCATTATTATTTAAAAGAATACAAACAAGAATGGCAAAACGGAAGCAGAAAATTTGATCATCTCATTTCAAAATTTCGTTTAGCGCCCAAAGAAATTCAACAATTGAAACCGGATATTGATGAGTTAATGCGAAAATTATTGCATCCTGCCTCCGTTTTGGTGCTTGATGATGATCCGAATTTTTTACTGTGGACAAAAACAATATTGGAAAAAAATAATTACTTGTGCATTACCGCAAAAACGCCCGAAGACGGATTAAAAATTCTTGCGTCAAATTCTGTCGATGTTATTTTATGCGATATTGCATTTGGCAATATGAATATGAACGGCTTTGCGTTTTATCAAGAGCTTCGAAAAAATAATTCGCTTCGCTTTATTCCGTTTATTGTTGTTACCGGGTTAACGCAAAATTCATTTTTAGTTACGTCTCGAAAATTAGGCATTGACGATTATATGCTTAAACCGATTGATTCAGATTTACTTCTTGCAATTATTCAAGGGAAATTGCGAAGAATTCAAGAAATTCAAAATTCATAACTACGAACGTATGTCCAACGCCGATCCCACATTTGAAGTCAGCACGCTTCTAAAAAATGTTGATAAATTTATTAAAGCTGGAAATTTTGAAGAAGCCGCAGAAACAATAACAACTGCGTTAACGATAGAACCGCGAAATATTTATGCTCGCGCATACAGCGAGCGAGTTGCGCTGCTTATCGAAGAACAAAAGAGCAAACTGAATCGGAAAAAAGAAGAAGAATTAAAAAACCTTTCATTTAAAGATATTCCTAAAATTTCCGATGCAATTCTTCAAGCTTACAAAACGCTTCTTGCCGAAATTTGGCAGGACGGCAGTTTATCAAACGATGAGAATGAACGTCTGCGAATAATGCGTGAAAGTCTCGGCATCTCGGAAGATATTCACGATTATCTTTCAATGAATGCGCGTATTACTGCTTTTTTACGAGCGCTGCAAATAGAATTGAAAACTGGAAGCGCCAATATTCCCACGTTAAAGAAAAAATACGACATTACCGAAAATGAAGAATTTATTATTGAACCAAAAATTCTGCAGCTTCAGCAAGCCCTAAAATCGCGCGCTATACTTTTGCTGCTTGATGATGAAGAAAATTTCCTTCTGATTACAAAAAAATTATTAGAACTTCAAAAATATTTTTGTTTTACCGCAATTTCAGGGGACGAAGCTTTTGCAATTCTGGAAACTATCGTTCCCGATTTGGTAATTTGCGATCTTTCATTCGGAGAACAAACTACCGGCGGATTTGATATTTATGAGCAATTCCGTCAAATCAGCCAATTTAAAACAATACCGTTTGTTTTTATGACAGGCATTAATAAAGATGATGCAATGCGCACAGGAAAAATGCTCGGCGCCGATGATTATTTAACTAAACCAATTAACAAAGACCTTTTGTTTGCTACGATTGAAGGGAAACTTGCAAGAGCAAAGCAGCTTCGCAGTAAATAATCTGCAACAGAAAAATATGCAAGGTCAGGCGGGCGCTGTCTGACCTTTTTTTGTTTGAATTTTTTGCACGCTTTCCGTTTATTTCAAAAAAAACAATGAAAAATTTCTTCAAACGGCTTCGCTCTTTTTCACTTAATCTTGGCTTAGTTGAACAGGCGCAAATTGTCGCCTCTACTGCGGTTGTTGTTATTATGGCAACAATTATCAGCGCAAATGTTATACTGCGGAAAGAAATCGGTTTTCTTGAATTTATCAGTATTCTTACCGTAGGTATTATCGGATTTGTGAGCGTTTATTTTTCTCTTAAATACGGCAGACAGCAGGAAGAACAGCGGCGTGAATTAGAAACATTAAACACAATAGCGCAAGTTGTAAATCGTTCCATCAATTTATCGTACATTTTTAGCAATGTTCTGCAAACTATTGCTGAATTATTGAAAACGCAGTACGGATGGCTGTACGTTCTTGAAAATGACCGTCTTATTCTTAAAAATTCGTTTGGCGCCACATTCGGATTTTTTTCAGAAAAAATATTGACTAATAAAAATTTTCTTCAATGGATTCATCAAATACGCACGAATCGGCAGAGCGTAGAAACTGCCGGCGTAGTGTTTCATAACTCTCTTCGCGTATTGGAAGTACAATCGTGGGTTTCCGTTCCGCTTCTTGTTTCCAATAAAACGCAGGGAATTTTACTGCTTGCAAGTTTAACAAAAGATTTTTTTCCAGAGCGAAAAGTAAATCTTATTTCTGCATTCTCCAATCATATAAGCGTTGCGTTGAACAATGCTCATCTTTTTCAAATGCTGCGCGATTCTGAACAACGATATGCCGATTTGTTTGAACATTCGCCGGATATGTACCATTTAGTTAATAAAGACGGAATTATTGTGAGCTGCAATCAAACGGAGTGTCAGACGTTAGGATATTCTAAATCGGAAATAATTGGAAAATCTCTGGCTGAATTTTATTCCGACGATTACAAAGAACAGTTATTGCAAAATATCCGTACTTCTTTTTTAGAACAGAGTGAACTTCGCGGGCATGAAGAACAGATGAAAAAACGAAACGGAACGGTGATTGATGTCGGCGTAAACACATCGTTAGTCTATGATGACAACAACAATCCTGTTTTTATGCGATGCGTAGTTCGAGATATAACGGAAAAGAAAATTCTTGAACAAAAAATTATGCAGGCGCAGAAAATAGACAGCATAGGAAATCTTGCCGGCGGAATTGCTCATGATTTTAATAATATTCTAACTTCTATTATGGGCGCGGCGTCTATAATGGAACGAAGGATGACGAAGAAAAATAAAAATTTTCCTTTTGTTGATATTATTTCTACAGCG
>CAYXEE010000240.1:3259-4325 GCA_964463935.1 uncultured Chitinophagaceae bacterium
ATTTGCACGCAGAACAAATGTTAAATTTCGTCCGATAGACCTTCACAATGTTCTGGAAGAAACATTACGAATTTATGAGCCGAGCGTAAAGCCGCTTATTACAGTTGTTCGGGATTTTACAAAAACCCCTGCAATTGTAAACGGCGATGATGGACAGATTCAACAAGCGCTGCTGAATTTATTTATTAATGCGCGCGATGCAATGCCAAACGGCGGGAAAATGATAATCAGCACCCAGGTTGATGATAAAAATGAACATAACGCTGCGATACGAATTACAGACAGCGGAATCGGAATGAGTCTTGATATACAGCAGAAAATTTTTGAACCATTTTTTTCAACTAAACAGTTGGGGAAAGGAACGGGTCTTGGACTTTCGGTTGTGTACGGCGTTGTAAAAGCGCACGGCGGTTCTATAAATTTTTTCAGCGAAATGAATAAAGGAACAACCTTTTTGCTTACATTTCCGCTGAATAAACGCGCGCAGGAAGCGGCGCCGCTGACTGTAGAAAAAAAAGCTGCCGGCGGAAGCGAAAACGTGCTTATTGTTGATGATGAACAATTTGTCCGCGCAACGCTTGGAGCAATGCTGCGGGAACTTGGCTATACTGTAAAAGTTGCGGAAAGCGGAAAAGAAGCGCTTGAAATATTGAAGGTAAAATCAAAATTTCATCTTATTATTCTTGATATGAATATGCCGGAAATGACCGGGAAAAAAGTGTATCAAAAAATAAAAAAACTGAATGTCCCTTCAAAAATTATAGTTTCCAGCGGTTACAGCGACGAAATGCTGGGTAAGGATTCTTTTGCACAGCGCGTTGATGGTTTTTTGCAAAAGCCGTATAAAATTGAAGAACTTGCACGTAAATTACGAGAAGTATTAGACTAACAAGAATTCGCCGTCTGATATTTTTAACAACTATTAGACTGTTTGTTTTTCAAAAAATGCATTTCCTTCGTTGTTACTCGATTCAACATTTTTTATTTTACAAGCTGAAGTTACGCAAAATCAAAAAATGCTTCGACTCCCGCCTTCTCCGCTCCGAAGTCCCGAAGGGATCCCTTT
>CAYXEE010000241.1:0-4316 GCA_964463935.1 uncultured Chitinophagaceae bacterium
AAATCACATACTTATCGTAATGTGATAGAGCTAATATTATTTTATTTGTAACAAGAATATTTTTGATTGATTAAAAAAGCGCTGTATTGCACGCGTACTGTGTTACTACTCTAATACATGGGGGCGTTATTAAAAATTGTTACAAAAACTTACTTTTCGTTTCGGCGCTGTTTTTTCTTGTTCATTCTGCAGCCGCCGGAACAGAGTATTCTTACTACGGTGCAATTACTCCATCTTCGCTAATCAACTGGAGAACAAATCCTGATGGCACCAATTCATTTCCATCGTTATTTACTAATTTTTTTGCAGGAGAAGCGGACGAAAAAGGAGATGTAGTTAGGTTTTCTTTTATTCTAGAAGATGCGTACTTTGCGCATTAGAATGACTTGATTCAGATGATAGTTTTCACACAATCCGGGACGTTGAAAGCGATGTCGGCGGAATTGTTTTAGATGGGCGCGAATTACAAAATATTACGAAAGTATTTGCGTTGGAGAAGAATTATCCGAATCCGTTTAATCCTGAGACGAAAATCACATATCGGATTCCCATCACAACTTTAGCGCGGGTAGTTGTTTATGATTATCTCGGATGCGAAGCGCGGATTCCGGCGAACGTAGAACAGAGAAGCGGATAGTATTCCGCAGCTTGGAATGGCGCGGACGGTCAAGGCAGAAAGTCTTGTCCGGCGTATATGTTTACATAATAGATGCGGCAGCAAATGGAAAAATTAAATATTCTTCCGTAAAAAAAATGCTGATGGTAAAGTAATGTGCTAAAAAAAAACAAGATTGCTTCGACAAAAAACGTCTCGCAATGACAAATCAATAGTTTTCACACTATCTGATTTCATTGGAACATCTTAACTTTCACCATTATTAAAATACATTATGAAAAAAAATTTACTGCTTCTATTTTTGTCTGCCGTAATTTTCAGCGGCAGTGCATTTGCAACATCTACGCTTTCCATTACCGGACTGCCGGAGAGAGTTGCCAAAGGAGATACGCTCTATCTTTTCGCTCAAAACGGCGTTCCGCCGTATTTTTGGAATTCGTCCAATAATACTAAAGCGTCAATCCACGTTATTTCAGGAATGCTGGTTGCGCGCGATACGGGATTTGTTACTATCAGCGTAACAGATAATATTGCAGTAATTGCATCTCAAACAATAAAAGTGGAAGATTTAAAAGCGCAAATTCCGCATCAATCGTTTCATTCCAAAGATTCCATTGATCTGCCGATTCTTGTTTCTAATCTCTCCGGTTATTCGCTTTTTTCCGCTGAAATAAAATTTTGGTACGACACCAATGCGGTTACATTTGTAGATGCAATAACTGCGGGAACGTTAAGTTTCGGTTCGACAATGTTTATCAATCGTGTTGCCGATACCGTAAAAATTGCGCTTGCCGGCGGAAATCCATACTCCGGCGCAATTTCGGAATTTTTATATTTGCGATTTAAAGCAAAAGATACGCTGCTCTATGGAGTAAATTCTGAAATTCGTTTTTTGGATATGACGTTTGACGAACCGGGGGAAGGAATTCCGACTGTTGCGCCGTATGACGGCAAATTAACTGTTTTTGCTCCGCCAAATACATATCCTATCTTTACGACTTATTTTTACTACGATAATATTTCGGAAGGCGAAAGATTTGATTTTCAATTTCATGCAATTGATTTAGAAGGAGATACAATTCATTACAGCATAAACGGCGGATATGCTGTGCCGGAAATGTCGCTAAATGAATTTACAGGAGAATTTTCTTGGACGCCGGATTACAGCCGCGCAGGAAATCATAATTTTGAAATTGTTGCAAACGATGGAAGGGGAGGCGTAACAACGCATCTATTTTCTATTTATGTTCAAAATACCAATCGCAATCCCTATTTTACCGATACGCCTCCCGCCACAGTAAATTTAGTTGAAGGCGTTCATTATTCGTATGATGTTGAAGCGTACGATCCTGATGGAGAACCGATTACATATTCTTTGCATTCCGCTCCTTCGGGAATGACAATTGGAGAAAACGACGGACTGCTTCATTGGACGCCTGATTTTAGTTCTAACGGAGAATACGGCGTTACGATTGTTGCGCAAGATACTTATGGGGGAGCGGCATCTTACAACATAACATTTCTTGTTGCGGATTCTAACGCGGCGCCGGTGTTTATAAATTTTCCATCGGATATGGAAATGTATGAAGGGGACACGCTTCGCGTAACAACTGCCGCAGAAGATCCTGATCTTCAAAGTATCAGCTATCAATTAGTTTCGTACCCGTTTGGAATGAATATAAACAACGTAACAGGAGAAATTTTCTGGGCTGCAACGTTTAGTGATTCCGGTACATATACAATTGCTGTGCGGGCGCGGGACGAATCCGAAAGATACACGGACAGTTCATTTACATTAAAAGTATATAATGTTAATCATACGCCGTTATTTTATGACTACCAGGATACGATTTATGTATATGAAGGAAATCCGTTATACTATTATTACAATGGTTACGATCCGGACGGCGATACTGTAACATATAGTATTTACCCGAAACCGAGCGGAATGACGTTTGATACATCGGCTGGCCAAATTATCTGGACTCCAGATTATAATCAATCCGGCTCATACAATCTTTCTGTAAAGATAATGGATGCGCTCGGCGATTATTCGATAAAATTTATAACTATTATTGTGTATGAAACAAATCGTCCGCCGGAATTTACTTCAGTTCCCCAAGAATATATTGAACTTTCAGAAGGAGAACATTTTGAATTTCCAGTTTCTGCGTTTGATCCCGACGGCGGCAATGTGTGGTTCATTGTAGAAACATCTTTTGGCGGCGATATTGCGTTTATAACAACCAAAGAAAAAGCGCAGTTGAAAAAAATGCCGAGTTCGCTTCGCACTGAACATTTCGGAGAACCGGCGCCGGAAGGAATGAGCATTGATTCTCTCACCGGTTTGTTTACGTGGACTCCGAATTACAACCAAGCAGGAAGTTATAATGTAACAATTTATGCCTGGGATTACGACGGCGGATATGATGCGTTTAATGTTTATTTTACTGTAGCCAATGTAAACCAAGCGCCCGTATTTTTAAGCGCGCTTCCCGATACAACAATTGTTCGACCGGATACGCTGAGATTTACTTACAATGTTTTTGACCCCGACTACGACGAAATCAGCTTAACGCTTATTGCCGCGCCGCCGGGGGCATCGCTTGAAGCTTCCGGTCAATTAACATGGATTCCGCCGGCAAATGCAAACGGAACATATCAATTTATTGTCGCAGCCAACGATGATTCTCTTACAACATATAATATTGCGTATGTTAAAGTAAATATCTACGGCGATGTAAGCGGCAATAATTCTATTACAGCGTTCGATGCGTCGCTTGTATTGCAGCATTTGGTTGAGCGCATTACGCTTTCGCCTATTCAAGAGCGCGTTGCCGAAGTGAGCGGCGATGCAACAGTAAGCGCGCTGGATGCTTCGTTAATATTGCAGCGCGTGGTCGGTTTAATCAATTCATTCCCGAACGGTTTGGGAAAAATAAATCTTCCGGAAATTTCTACTTCTATCTTTACATTTAAAATGGAAAAAGGAAAAAATGCGGATGAGTTTGATTTAATCGTCTATCTTAACAAAGCGGCGGCTGTGTACGGTATAAGCTTTAAACTAAGCTACGATACATCGCTTGTTGCGCCGATTTCTGTTGCGCGCACAATACATACAGATTCAATGTCGCTTTCGTATTTCTTCCCGAGCGGAAAAGCAAACGCAGCATTTGCCGGCGTTAAACCGCTTACTGCGGCGGGCGATGTTGCGCGTTTTTCATTTAAGGTGAAAGATATTTCGAAATCGAAAGAGACAATTTTATTTGCTGTGAATAAATTTGTTATTAACGAACAGGATGTAACAAACGATGTCGGTTCAATTCCCGTAAATGTGCGCGAAGTACTGAACATACCGACAGAATTTTCGCTTCGCCAGAATTTCCCGAATCCATTTAATCCGGCGACAACAATACGTTACGATATTCCGAACAATGCAAAAGTTCGTCTCACAATCTATAATATGCTCGGTCAGGAAATTAAAACGCTTCTTAATCAAGAACATTCCGCCGGAACATATTCCGTGGAATGGAATGGAACGGATGCAAACAATAGAACAGTTGCAAGCGGAATTTATTTGTATAAGTTAGAAACAATTTCTTCGGATAACAGCCGCTTTGTTAACGTGAAGAAGCTGATTCTGATAAAATAGCGCCATTGGGTACTATTGTACATAGAATTGTATAAGTTATATCCCTGA
>CAYXEE010000242.1:0-4309 GCA_964463935.1 uncultured Chitinophagaceae bacterium
CCCAAGTGATAATTAAAACCGCGCAAATACACCGCTGTTTCATTATTAGAAAGTTTTAATTTTTGCGAATTCAGCGTTCCGAGCGAATCTATTTCGGCTAATCCTTGTTGTAATCCGTCTGTAACAATTTGTTCCAATTCGATTTTTTTCTCATAAGGTAGCGATTTTTTATGCGCCCATACGGCAAAAACAAACGGCATTTTCTGCCATTCATACCATTCGCTTGCAAGGTCGAATATCAAATCAAAATTTGGAAGTCCGTATTTCTTTTTCTGCAATGCCTCGTCGCCGATTAACAAAACAGCATCAAATCTGGAAAGATTGTTTACGCCTGCATGCATTCGAACAAAGTTTGCTTTAACATTATATTTTTTTTCTAAAAGAACTTGCAGCAGACGGACAGAAGTTGCGGTATCGTCGATAATTCCGATATTCTTGCCGTTCAATCCCTGCCAACCCTCTTTCGAAAACAGCATTACACTTTGCACTTGGTCGCGCGAGGAAATGCAAAAGTTCATTAACTCCAATTCATCTTCTAATGAAAAATAATCCATCAGCGAAAACAATCCTGCATCAATTTGATTTTTTCGCGCAAGTTCGCCCATGCGTCTGGGAACAATTGGAAGAATTTTGAATCGTCGCTGTTCCATTTTTTCGTAGAAGGGAACTGAATTTAAATACGGAATTTTGCCGATAACATTTTCAGTGTTAATATTCAACGGATTGTAATAAACATCGCGCTCAACAGGAATTTTTCCCGCATCGTTAATAATTTTTATCAATTTATCTTTTGCCATTGCCATCGGGCTGGTTGCGCCGGCATCGTGCGCAATTTTTTCCCCGCCGACAGTTCCGTCCATATCATCGGCGCCGAAATTTAATGCAATGGACGCAACTTCTTCCGTAAGCATTACCCAGTATGCTTTTATATGCGGAAAATTATCGAGCATTAAGCGGGAAATTGCAATTGTTTTTAAATCTTCAATTGCGGATGTAAATTCATTCTTTGGTTTAATACCGGTATCTCCGGGTTGAAAAGCAAGCGGAATAAAAGAAAGAAATCCATTGGTATCATCTTGTGCGTCGCGAAGTTTCAACATGTGTTGAATGCGTTCTTCGTGCGTTTCAATATGACCGTACAGTAATGTTGCGTTCGATGGAATTCCCATTTTGTGCGCAGTCTTGTGAACTTCAAACCATGTTTTTGCGCCAATTTTTTGATTAAACAATAATTTCCGTATGCGTTCTGAAAAAACTTCTGCGCCGCCGCCGGGCATTGTTCGCAAACCGGCTTCATATAATTGACGGAGAACTTCTTCAATAGGCAGTTTAAATTTTTTGTGAAAGAAATCTATCTCAACAGCTGTAAATGCTTTTACATCAATTTGCGGAAAAGCTTTTTTAATATCGCTTACCATTCCAAGATAATATTCCCAGGGCCAATCTGGATGCAAGCCGCCGGTAATGTGTACTTCGTGAACATCTGAATTGAGCTTCGATAAAATTTCTTCAATTGTCATTTCGTACGCTTCCGGAGTTCCTTGCTTCACTGCAAAATCGCAAAACTTGCAAGAAAGTACGCAAACGTTTGTCGGTTCAATTTTTTGATTCACTACGTAATACACTGCATCGCCGCTTTTCATTTGTTGAACAGTGTGCGCCATCTTTCCAATGGAAATTACATCGTGCGATGCAAACATCGTTAAGCCGTCGTTAAGCGTTAGTCGTTTTCCGTTTTGAATCTTATTCCATACGGAAAGTAAATTTTTATCTCTAAAATGTATTGTTGTGTTCATTTAAAATAATTGAATACCTATTTTTATTTTTACAAATTCTCTAATCGCTATCGAATGTTCCATTGCAATTTTTGCTTCTTCCTCTGTAGCATTATCTAATGGATACCGGTATTGATCTGCGCCGCTTACTAAACTGCATGCTTCGCGAATTTCTTCAAAAGCTATATCAAATTTCAAACAATCTTCGAGCAGGAGAACTAAATTATGCGTTCTTCGCGGATCAATCTCTTTTGATACAAGATATGCTTTTAAATATTTTTCTGCGCATTGCTGAGCAAGATAGCAAACAATATCGTAATTTGGCTCATCGGAGATTTTGCTTTCTCGGCTTGCGGTGCGAATATCTGCTTCAGCTTTTTTAATCCACTCTTTAGTTACTTCTTCTTTCATAAATTGTTTTTCCTTTTGTGTACGCTTCGTGTAGAAAAAAATCTCCAATGGAAATTCTTCGCTCAATTTCTTCTTTACTCCGCACGATAATATCTAAACCGAAATGAAAAGGAATTAAAGATTTTGTAATTTCAAGACGATGCTGGAGAGGCCGTCTGTCAGTTTTCATAACAACAAGCAAATCAACATCGCTATTTGGGTTTGGTTTGCCATAGGCATAAGAGCCAAATAAAATAATTTTATCTACGTTAAAGTGAGTAGCAATTTTTAATGCAACTTTTTCGATTTCAGAAAACTCTACAATTGATAAATTCATAATGATTCTTCTCTAAAATTATCTCCAATAACTTTCCCAGCGTTCGTCTACTTTTTGTATAATTTCTTCAGGCATTGTTAGTGGATTTGGATAACCTTTTTTCCATGTTGCATCAATTCCCATAATTCCATTGTAAATAGGAGAGATGCCGATAAGTTTTTGTTCTGTAAAATTTATATCTCGTTCGCAATCAAATCGAGTAAAAAGTCCCCAGATGTAACTTTCTTGCTCGTTAATATCAACATCAAAACTGACAGCTGCGGCAATTTTAATTCCTTCAAGTTCCGGATTCTTAATAATTTTTTTGATAACAGCGCTGCCATCTTTTTTTACTTTAACTAGAAGTAAAGAACCTTCAACCAAACGCGCATCAATAATTCTTCTGTCCGTTTTTGTAAGCTCTTTAACAACATCATTTAATTTTTTTGCAGAAACAGATTTTTGTTTCTGTCGTTTTTTATTTGTTGCGTCAATAATCATTTTGCTGCCGAGATTCATTTTGAACGATGTAAAATCCAGCGTATCGAGCGGAACTTTTGGAATCATTACAAAATCAAAATGCGGATCAAAATTTTCACGAATCGCTTTTAGAACTTCATTGAAATTTCTTACATCAATGTTTTCAGAAACGCAGACCAAACATTTTGTGAGCGAAAGTTGTCCTGTTCCCATTAAGCCAAACGCGGTTTTCATTGCTTCTTTTGCATACCGTTCTTCAATGGAAACGACAAGCAAATTATGAAATCCAGCTTCATAATATGCCCATACACTTTTTATTTCGTGATGAATCATTCGCGCAAGAGGACCAAGAATTTGCTGTGTTGCATCGCCAAGAAATTTATCTTCCATCGGCGGAATGCCGACAATAGTTGCAGGGAAGATTGGATCTTTTCTATGCGTAATTGTTTGAATATTAAAAACCGGAAACTCCGATGCATTGGAATAATGTCCGAAATGATCGCCGAATGGACCTTCCATTTTTCGTTTATGCGGTTCTACGATTCCTTCTAAAATAAATTCTGCATTTGCTGGAACAGAAATATTTATCGAACGTCCGCTGACAAATTCTGTCGGTTTATTGCGCAAGAATCCAGCAAACATTGCTTCATCAATTCCTTCGGGAAGCGCCGCAATTGTGGCAAGAAGCAGCGCAGGGTCGGTTCCGATTGCAACGGCTGCTTCGAGCGGGCGATTCAATTTTTCTGCATTATGATAATGGAATCCGCCCCCCTTTTGAATCTGCCAATGCATTCCGGTTGTATTTTCGTTAAATATATGCATTCTGTACATTCCAATATTTCTTTTTCCAGAAAAAGGATCGTATGTAACAACTTGCGGTAGTGTGATAAATTTTCCGCCGTCATCGGGCCACGTTTTTAAAATTGGAAGTTCATCCAGATTTGGTCTGGCAATTACTGCTTGTGAACGAGCGAGTGTTACATCTTTTGGACGAGAATTGTAAAACCGTTTTACCATTGCAGATTCTTGAAAAAGCAACTTTGGCGAAGGAGGCATCGCTTTTTCAACAAAGTGAATTAAATCTTCACCAAGTTCATCGGGATGTTTTCCAAGCGCAAGCTCAATTCTTCGGTTGCTTGCAAGATGATTTATGAGAAGCGGGAATTTTGAACCTTTTACATTTTCAAAAAGAATAGCCGGCTTGTCCTGCTTTAATGCGCGGACGGCAATTTCCGTAATTTCCAAAACAGGATCAACTTCTACTTTTACTCGTTGAAGCTCACCGTTTTTTTCTAAAGTCTTTATAAAATCTTGTAAGTTATCGAACATACTTTTAATTGTTAATTAA
>CAYXEE010000243.1:0-4308 GCA_964463935.1 uncultured Chitinophagaceae bacterium
ACTTAAGCGTGCCTCGCTCAGCATGACCATCTGCGTAACTTCAGTTATTAAAAAAATAGTTGTGGATTCCGACATTATTTTGGAACACGTAACAACGAAAAACCGGATTTCATTGCTGCGGCAATTGCAAAAGAAATATTTCTGTTATACAACAGTCTTTAATGCTGTTGAAGTGTTTGCTGTTGCAAAAACTAAGAAAGAAACGGAAATTCTCGGAGATGCAATGCAGGCAATGAAAATTCTTGGTATGAACGCAAAAACTGCAAAAAATGCCGCGCGTGTTTTTTCGGAGTACAGAGAAAAGAATATATCGGATGTTCATTCGTTTATAGCAAGCGTTTGCAGCGAATCAAAATTACCAATAGTTACCCTGCGCCCAAATCGTTTTTTAAAGTCAAAAAAAATTAAAGTTTTTACGGTTGATTCGCTATTGCAGAATTGAAACGTTGTAGAAATTTCAGCGTCTAATATTGAGAGAAAAATATGATTCTTGGAAAAGTAGTTGGAACGGTATGGGCAACGCGAAAAGACGACGCGCTCGTCGGTATGTCGCTGCAAATTGTCCGCCATGTTGATCTTGATTACAAGTTAAAAGATCAATTTGTGGTTGCAACAAATACGGTTCAAGCGGGAGTGGGCGACGTTGTTCTTGTTGCTACGGGAAGTTCCGCGCGCCAAACAGCGCAGACAAAAAATAAACCGGTAGATGCGGTAATTATGGCGGTTGTAGATAAACTTGATGTGGGCGAATAATGTTTCTTGCAAAAGTTATCGGCACGGTTTGGGCAACGCGGAAAGATGAAAATCTTACTAGTTTTAAGATGCAGTTTATTCAGCCGATAGATTCTCAGCAGAAAAATGTCGGCGCGCCGATTGTTGCGGTTGATACGGTTGGAGCCGGAACAGGCGAGACAGTGTTTTACATAACCGCCGCCGAAGCTGTTATTCCGCTTCCGGTGGATATGGCTCCTGTAGATGCGAGCATTGTGGGAATTGTTGATAGAATTGATAGAAAGAAATAATTTTGCGCTGTTCTGAAACAGCATTTTTTAGAAAAATAAGGTGAAAGCATAAATGGTGAAAATTACGAAACAATATACAAACCGGGAAAGTCAATCGCTGGATAAATATCTTCAAGAAATCGGCAAAGTAGATTTGCTGACGCCGGATGAAGAAATTGTTCTGGCAAAAGCGATTAAAAAAGGAGATCAGCGTTCGTTAGAAAAATTGACCAAAGCAAATTTACGTTTCGTGGTTTCTGTTGCAAAGCAGTATCAAAATCAAGGATTGTCGCTGGGCGATTTAATTAACGAAGGAAATCTTGGTTTAATTAAAGCGGCAAAACGTTTTGATGAAACGCGCGGGTTTAAATTTATTTCGTACGCCGTGTGGTGGATACGACAATCAATTCTTCAAGCTCTTGCGGAACAATCCAGAATTGTTCGTCTTCCGTTGAATCGAGTCGGCGCGCTGAATAAAATAGGAAAAGCATTCAGCCAGCTTGAACAAGAATTTGAACGCGAACCAAGCGCAAGCGAACTTGCCGAAGAATTAGATATGTCTGTGTTTGAAGTTGCCGACACGTTAAAAATTTCCGGTCGTCATCTTTCCGTTGATGCGCCGTTTGCACAAGGGGAAGATAACCGCCTGCTTGATGTAATTCAAGATGAGCGGCAGCCGTCGCCCGATTCTATTTTAATGGAAGAATCGTTAAAAGAAGAGGTCCGCCGAGCGCTTGCAACGTTAAGTCCGCGTGAAGCGGAAGTTATTCGTTTGTATTTCGGTCTAGGGAAAGGCGTAATTAAGATTGAAGAATTTGCCGCAAAATTTAATCTGAACGTCGATCAAATTAAAGGAATTAGAACTGAAACAGGAAAAAGAAATGTTGATCTTGCGGCAAAGTATAATACCACCACCGAGATTATCCGCGAAATTCGAGACGAAGAAGTCGGACATTCTTTAACATTGGAAGAAATCGGCGAAAAGTTTAATCTTACACGCGAGCGCGTACGGCAAATTAAAGAAAAAGCAATCCGCCGGCTTCGTCATGCTTCGCGCAGTAAAAATCTTCGCGCCTATCTAGGATAAATGAAACCGAATAGAATTTTTCAGCCCCTTCTTTTGTTAAGACGGGGCTTTCTATTTTTATTTTTTATTTTTGGATTGTTTCTAATCGGATGCGGAAGTTCTACACCGCGTTTTGCAAGCGACGGGAAAAAAAGCGATTCTAAAAAAGAGGAAAAGAAAAAAGGAGCAATTCGGTTTTCATCCAAAGAGGCGGAAGAAGAAAAGAAAGAGGATGATAAAAAGGTTGATGTTAACGATGCGGCGCAGCGTTTTAAAACAAAAAAAGATTTAGAAAAAAATCATTCCAAACAAGAACAGAAGAAACATTCTGAACCATCTCCAAAAAATTCTTCTGAATTCAGCGATCAAAAAATGATGGATGCAATTCTGGCGTGGATTGGAACTCCGTACGAATACGGCGGGGAAATGCGAAGCGGAATTGACTGCTCGGCATTTACGCGGGAAATATTTAAGACAAGCGCTTCGGTAGATTTGCCGCGCACAACGGAAGAACAAGCGAAGCTCGGCAATCCTGTTGAGAAAGAAAAGTTAAAATTCGGCGATTTGATTTTTTTTAATACCAGCGGACAAAATCCATCGCACGTTGGCATTTACATCGGCGATGATATGTTTGCTCATGCAAGCGTTACATCCGGCGTAACATTATCTTCTTTGTATTCATCATACTATAAAAAGAGATATACAGAAGCGAGAAGGGTTTTACAATAAGAGACAAGATTTCCGGCTTCTTCTAGTAGAATATTTTTTTTATTGTACAAAATTTGAAAATAGATTATGGCAACATTACCAATTTATCTTTACGGCAACGAAGTTTTAACAAAAAAAGCAAAACATGTTTCACAAATCACCAATGAAGATATAATTCTTATTAAGGATATGTTTGAAACAATGAATAATGCAAATGGAATTGGTCTTGCTGCAAATCAAGTCGGCATTTCAAAACAAATTCTTGTCGTTGATGTTTCCGATACCGAATCAGGAAAGGATACTAAGCCGTTAGTTGTTATCAATCCTGAAATTGTGGATGAAGAAGGCGAAGTGGAATACGAAGAAGGTTGTTTAAGCATTCCCGAAATCCGAGAAAAAGTTTGGCGTGCTGAAAAAATTCGTTTGCTGTATAATGATGTAACTATGAAAGAACAAGAAATTATCGCCGATGGAATTTTAGCAAGAGTTCTTCAGCATGAAATTGATCACCTGAACGGCGTATTATTCACCGATTATTTAAGCGCAACAAAACGGACGCTAATAAAAAATAGATTGCGTAAAATTTCTAAAGGCGATGTTGAAACTTCGTATGATGTTGTTCCTGTTGAAACAAAATCGAAACTGAAAAGCGCAAAGACAAAAAAATAATGAACATTGTTTTTATGGGAACGCCGGAATTTGCCGTTCCAAGTTTAGAAATTTTAATCAAAAATAATTATTCTGTCCGCTCAGTTGTTACAGCGCCGGACAAACCGCGCGGCAGAGGTCGGCAGGTTTCGTTCACTCCAATTAAAGAATCAGCGCTGCAGCATTCAATTCCAATTCTTCAACCGGAAACGCTAAAAGATCCAAATTTCATTCACTCGTTGAACGCGCTAAATCCCGATTTGTTTGTTGTTATTGCATTTAGAATTCTGCCGAAAGAAGCGTACACAATCCCGAAACTCGGCGCATTTAACCTTCATGCTTCGCTTCTTCCAAAATTTCGCGGAGCTGCGCCGATCAA
Organism: uncultured Chitinophagaceae bacterium; assembly: GCA_964463935.1. Lineage (GTDB taxonomy): Bacteria > Bacteroidota > Ignavibacteria > UBA10030 > UBA8401 > JACFMZ01. Next base: position 3,803 of record CAYXEE010000243.1, read on the forward strand.
TTGGGCAATTATTAACGGAGAAAAAGAGAGCGGCGTTACTTCATTTTTCTTGCAGGAAAAAGTTGATACAGGAAATATTATTTTGCAGGCGCGCGTTGCAATCCGCGATGATATGAATGCCGGCGATTTGCACGATACGCTTTCTGAAGTCGGCGCAGAAATAGTTTTGCAAACAGTTCGATTGATAGAACTCGGCAAAGCAAATCCGAGAGAACAGGATAATTCGTTGGCGTCGCCTGCGCCGAAAATATTTAAAGAAACCTGCCGTATAGATTGGAATCAGCCGATCGAAAAAATTCATAATCTTATTCGCGGACTTTCGCCGCATCCAGCCGCATGGACAACGTTAGACGGGAAAGTGATGAAGATTTTCAAGAGCGCCATAACCGCAGATTTTCAGATTTCAGATTTCAGATTTCAGAGCGCGGGAGAAATATTTTTTACAGAGAAAAAAATGTTTGTAAAAACGCAAGATTCTGCGCTCGAGATTTTTGAAATTCAACAAG
>CAYXEE010000244.1:0-4295 GCA_964463935.1 uncultured Chitinophagaceae bacterium
CGAAGGTCCCGAAGGGATCCCTTAGGGAGATACCTTTGGTAGAAGGATAACCTTAGAAACTTAAGCGTACCTCTCTCAGCATGACCATCTGCGCAACTTCAGTACTCTAATAAAATTATTTCTCTTTCAGCCGTTTTAATTCTGTTTCAAGTTCTAAAATCTTTTTCTGCATATCCCGTATTTCAAATAATAACTCAGGAAGCTGGCGAGTCGCTCCTTCAATCCTTCTCCACTTGCGAATATCTTTTGCCGGGTATCCGGCAACAGTTTCTCCTTCATCATCTAATTGACCGCTTACGGTTGAACCGCCGCTTACTTTCACATCATTTGCCGTAAACACATGTCCCGTAATTGCAACTGCGCCGCCAATCATATTTCTATCGCCGATTTTTGTGCTTCCTGCAACACCGGATTGTCCCGCTATAACTGTATCCTCGCCGACAACTACGTTGTGCGCAATTTGAACAAGATTATCTAATTTCGTCCCGCGTTTAATTCTTGTTTCTCCAAGCGTTGCTCGGTCTATGCAAGTGTTGGCTTGAATTTCAACATCATCTTCTACAATAACTATTCCAAGTTGTGGAATTTTTTGATACGTTTTGTCGCGCTTCGGTGCAAATCCAAATCCATCGCCGCCGATAACAGCTCCCGGCTGAATAATAACTCTGCTTCCAATTACACACTCTTCACGAATTGTTACATTTGCATAAATAAGAGAGTCATTCCCTATTTTCACATCTCTGCCCACGACAACGTTCGGGTGAAGAACAGCATTATTTCCAATAGTAACATTTTCGCCGATGACAACATACGGCGCTATTGCCGCATTCGTTCCAATTTTTGCCGTCGGATGAATGACTGCTGTTGAATGAATTCCAATTTCAATATCTCGCTTTGCAGGATTAAATTTTTGAATGGCAACAACAAATGACGAGTACGGATCATCTAACAGAATGAGAGACGGCGGAAGTTTTAAAAATTTCTTTACGTCTATATTTTTTCCTATCAAAACGCACGATGCTTCTGTCGTCTCTAAATATTTTTCGTACTTAGAATTTGCAATAAACGAAAGCGAGCCGATTTTTGCTTCCTCAATTTTTGATAACCCAGAAATTACGGTTGTTCCTTCGCCGATAATTTCGCCGTCAAGCAGTTTTGCAATATCGTTTACAGTAATCATAGTATAAACAGAAACGAGGTCAATCGACCTCGCTTCCCTTTGAAATTATTTTAGTTGAACTTTTTCAAGAACTTTTTGTGTTAAGTCGTGCTTTGTATTTGCAAACAACAACAATGTTGAACTGCTTCTATCTACAACATAATCGTATCCTTCGGCATCGGCAACGCTTTTCACCGCTTTAAAAATTTTTTCTTGAATCGGCTTCATCAACTCATTCTGCTCGGTAAAAAGCTCGCCGTTAGTTCCAAATTTTTGCTGGCGAAAATCAACCAATTTCTTATCTAACTCTTGCAGTTCTTTTTCCGCTTCAGCCCTGCGCTTATCGGACATAATGAGTTTGCGCTTATCATATTCATCTAACTTTCGCTGAATTTCAGATTGAATTTTGTTCAACTCATTTTGCCATTCAGTTGTAATTCCATCAAGCTGCTTTTGCGCATCCTGCGCTTCGGGCAGCTGCTCCATTATAGACTGAGAATTTATATATCCGATTTTTGTCTGCGCCTGCATACTTGCTGCAAACATACAAAACAAAAAAACTATTCCTAACCAAACTTTACTTTTCATTGTTTCAATCTCCAACTTAGACAAAAGAAATTATGCACGACAACTTTTAGCAAAGCTAAGAGAGTTTATTTTCCGCCTCGTTTAATAAAAATAATTACATCCGGCGTATAATCAAATTTCGGGTCAGCGTACAACACAGGAACATCGGTAGCTTTATCAAACACAAATGAAAGTTGTTTATCCTTCGCAACCTTTTCAATCGCTTTAAACACTTTATCTTGAATCGGTTTCATTACCTTTTCTCTTTGTGCCGCAAGTTCCTGCTGTTTTTCTTGGCGGTAAACGTTTAATTTTTGTTCCTCTTCAATCAATTCTTTTTGTTTTGCCTGCTTCATTGTTTCATTCAGCATATTCACTTGCTTTTGGTAATCTTCATATTTTGATTGAAGCGATTGTCCGCGCTTCTCAATTTCATCCTGCCACACTTTTAACATTCCTTCTAATTTTGCCTGCGCTTCTTTTGCTTCAGGAAGTTCTTTAATAATGGTTTCGGAATTTACATATCCGATCTTTAACTGTCCTTGCTGTGCAAATGCAGCTACAGCGCTGCTAAAAAATATTACTGCAAAGAAAAATGTTTTTTTCACAATTTCACCTGTTAATTGATAATTAAATTATAAATGAATTAAAATCCTCTTCCAAATTGAAAATGGAAATGCCATCCCGAAGCAGCGCCGGTTGCGCTTGTGGAATTATCATAACCATATCCATAATCAAAACCTAGCAAACCAATCGGGTTAATCAGCAGACGCGCGCCAAGCCCAATGGAACGTTTCAAATCAAACATATCTGTTTTTTTCAAATTCTGCCACAAATTTCCTGCTTCGGTAAATGCAAGAAAATAAATCGGAATGGGATTGAGCGAAACGTTAAAACGTAATTCTGCCGTATGTTTTGCCATAATTGTTTTGTAAATCACTTGTCCGCCGGCATCAAACGTACGAAAACTTCCATCTTCGTAACCGCGCAACGGAGTAGTTGCAATTTGTCCTAAGCCGGTTCCCCCCATATTGTATGTTTCAAGAAATGGAATGTACGAATCCGGTTTGTAACGAAATACCGCGCCGAACTGCGAACTTAAATACAGTGCAAATTTCGGGCTGTTAAACATCGGAAAATAAAATTCTGATGAAAACTGATGCTTATTGTACTGTGCTGTGCCGGGGAAAAGCGGCGCGCCTGCAAGTTCGGTATATAACGAAATTGTGCTTCCTTGATTAGGAAACAATGGACTGTTTTTACTGTCGCGCGCAATTGTTTGCGATAAACTTATTTGCGATGTCTTTCCCGCTCTATCATAATAATACGAAGAACTTCCCGATGGAACATCTAATGTTTGAAAACGAAATGTCCAGTTAACGCTGAAATAGTCATCGGGCCATTTTAATCTTCTTCCTAATGAAAGCGTTCCGCCTTGCTGATGAAGCTGATAATAATAATCTTGCTTAGTATCATACACGCTGAAGCCGAACGAAGTGGGAGTATCATACACCCACGGCTCGCGGAACGAAATTGAAAACGTTCTGTATCGGCTTGCTTCGCCGAACTGCCAATCAAAATTCAGAACCTGTCCGCCGCCGCCGGAAAACGGTTCGGTAATATCAAAGTTATTAAATGTTAATCCCAACGCGCCGGTTGCGCCAAACGCGCCGCTGTAACCGATTGAAGCATTAAATGTATCGCTTGATTTTTCTTCAACATCAAACACAACATCAACATTTTTATCGTCGACAAACTTTGTGTCGGGTTTTATTTTTTCAGGATTAAAATAATTCAAAACCGAAAGCTGACGAATACTGCGTATAATTGCCGCGCGGCTGAAATAATCGCCCGGACGCGTATATAACTCGCGGCGAATAACGCGCTCTTGCGTTTTAGTGTTTCCGCGAATATCAACTTTACCTACTTTAAATTGATTTCGTTCGCGAATATGAATAACAATATCAATTTCTCCATCGGCAACTTTTTGTTCTTCGGGATCAATTGAAACCGTAAGATACCCGTTATCCAAATAGAGCGAAGAAACGTCGCTTTGATCTTCATTGCCGCGAAGATTTTTTTCAAATTTCTCTAAATTATACACTTCGCCTTCGGTAAAACCTAATCGCTGGCTTAACGCTTCTTCCTTAAACACTGTATTCCCATCCCAGCGAATGTTGCGAATTTTGTACTGAATTCCTTCGTGAACATATAATTTTAAGAATATACTTTCTTTATCTTCGCTTAATGTAACTGAATCGGAAAGCAGTTCTGCATCTCGGTAGCCGTTCTTTTTATAATATTGAAGAACTTTCTTTTTATCTTCAGCATATTTCTTTTTATCTAACTTGCCGCTGCGCCAAAATTTCCACCATTTTTTTTCATACGTATCGCCCATTTCTCCTTTTAGATCATCTTCCGAAATTTCTTTATTTCCATAGAAAATAATTTTACGTATGCGGGCATCTTTTCCTTCATCTATCGTCAGTTTAAGATTTTTTCTTCCTTTCACAGTAATATCGGCGGAAGAAACAAGTTCCGATGCAACCTGAGTCTGAAGATATCCTTC
>CAYXEE010000245.1:0-2922 GCA_964463935.1 uncultured Chitinophagaceae bacterium
TTACGAATCCGTTGACAATGCTATCCGCCCAGGATTTAAATGCAGCATAGCGCCGTCGTGCAAAACATCCAAATCTGAATTAGAAAAATATTTTTTGAAAACCTGTTCAATCAAATTGTGAGAAAATTTTCCGCCGCCGCCGTGCGCCAGCACGATTGTATCATATTCTCCAATCGGAACGGGACAGTGTACTCCTTGAGAAAAATCATTATTCATTGCGTATTTCATTCCTTCGATAATTATAGTACGCCGCGCAAGCTCCTTCCGAAGAAACCATCGGCGCGCCGAGAGGATGTTCAGGCGTACATTGTTTTGCAAACGCCGAACATTCGTGCGGCTTATTTAAACCGCGTAAAATATTTCCAGCAATACAAAGTTCCGATTCGTAAACAATAATATTCGTAAGATGAAATTTTTTTTCAGCATCGAACATTTCAAATTCTTTTTTTAACATGTATCCGCTATGCTGTATTTCTCCGATTCCGCGCCATGTTCTATGAGATATTTCGAATATCTTAAAAATCATTTCTTGCGCGGAAATATTCCCTTCTCTTTTCACAACGCGGGAGTATTGATTTTCTAATTCTGTTCTCCCCTCTTCTAATTGCGTTACAAGCATCAATATTCCATGAAGAATATCCAACGCTTCAAACCCGGTAACAACAATCGGAACTTTATATTTTTCCACTAATGGAAAATATTCTTCATATCCCATAATGGTGCAAACATGCCCTGCCGCTAAAAATCCTTGAACACGATTTGATGAAGAAGAAAGTATTGCTTCCATTGCCGGCGGGACTAAGACGTGAGAACAAAGGATAGAAAAATTTTGAACATTTTCTTTATACGCCTGCCAGACCGCCATTGCATTGGCGGGAGCTGTTGTTTCAAATCCTACGGCAAAAAAAACAATTTCTTTATCAGGATTTTTTTTGGCAATTGCAACTGCGTCAAGCGGCGAATAGACAATACGAACATCTTTGCCGTTTGCTTTTACATGAAGTAAATCCGTAGTATTTCCCGGCACACGCAGCATATCGCCAAACGAGGTAAGAATAACGTTGGGAAGTAATGCCAGCCGGATTGCTTTTTCAATAAGTTCGAGCGGCGTTACGCATACCGGACAGCCCGGACCGTGAACAATTGAAAGAGACTCGGGTAAAATATTTTTTAAACCAGATTTAACAATGGAATGCGTCTGTCCGCCGCATATTTCCATAATCGTCCACGGTCGGGTGGTAACGGAATGTATTTTCTCGCTAAGATTTTTTGCCATCGCCGGATTGCGAAATTCATCAAGATATTTCATTCTGTTTCCCCTGTACGCAATTCATCAAGTTCGTTATTTCCCATTTCAGCAAATATTTTTAATGTTTCTAACGCTTCCTGTTCATCAACTTTGGAAATTGCCATTCCTACATGAACAAGGACATAGTCGTTAACTACAACTTCGGGCATAAAATCAATGCAAATGGTTTTCACAATTCCGCCGAAATTTACTTTTGCCATACGCGGATCAGTATTTTCTATTATTGATTCTATTTTGCCGGGAATTGCTAAACACATAGTCTATCTCAAAATAAATTGTGAATAAATTTGTCCGAGCGATATTCCGCCGTCATTCGAGGAATACGTTGATGCCAATATGGAGAAAATCCATTTGACTGTAAAGCGAAAACGGCATTTTCTAACAATAGTGTATTTTGAAAGCAGCCGCCGGTAAATACAATTTTTTTCTGATTACTATTGCCGGCAACGGTAAGAATATACTGGACAAGCGTATTATGAAATTTTCTTGCAATTTTATTTACTGATTCTTTTTCGTAAAAATCAGAAATGATTTTTGCAATCATTTCTTTCCAATTCCAAATACGTACGCCGTTTTTTATTTCTGTTTCAACTGTATAATACTCATCCGTTACATAACGAAGCGCGGCAAATTCTAATTCCATTGCAGCTTGACCTTCATAAGAATTTTTTGCGCGCAAACAGAGTAATGATGTAATTCCATCAAACATTCGTCCTATGCTTGTCGTTACGGTTGTATTTATATTTTTATTCAACATATCTATAAATATTTTTATCTCTTCCGAAGTGAATTGCCGTTTCAGTTCGCTGTGCGATGTAAAAATATTATCGCCATAGATTTCATACAACAGCGCCGCGGCGCATCTTCTCGGTTCGCGCGCCGCGCTGTCTCCTCCGATAAGTTTAAAAGGAGATATTGTACTGACTCGCTTATACAAATTATTACCGATAAGAAATGTTTCACCGCCCCATACGGAACCATCATCGCCGTAGCCGGTTCCATCCCACGAAAAACCGAGAACACTGTCCGTAATTTCATTTTCCGCCATACACGAAGCGACGTGCGCAACATGATGTTGAATTGCAGACGACGGAACGTCGCTGTTTTTAATTGCAAATGCTGTTGATGAATAATTCGGATGCTTATCGTGAAGAATGCGGCGAGGTACAAGGTTGTACAGTTTTTGAAAGTCAATTATAGTTTTTTCAAACTCCTTTTGCGATTCAGCCGTTTCCAAATCTCCAAGATGCTGACTGACAAAAATCGAGTTATTAAATCCGAGCGCAATAGTGTTTTTTAATTGCGCGCCTGTTGCAAGTATTGGAGCATTTATTGTATTTGGAATATGAATCGGAAGCGGAGCATAACCGCGCGTGCGGCGCATAACAAGCTCTCTGTTATGAATTATGCGGACAATTGAATCATCGCAATATCGTTCAATAGGTCTGTTGTGAACAAGAAAATAATCTGCAATTGAATGCAATTTTTTAAGCGCGTGAAATTCATCAATACAAATTGGTTCATCGCTGATATTTCCGCTTGTGGCAACAATTGGAATATTGAGTTGTGAAAGGAGAATATGATGAAGCGGCGTATAAGGAAGCATAACGCCA
>CAYXEE010000245.1:2932-4293 GCA_964463935.1 uncultured Chitinophagaceae bacterium
CGGAGCGACTGATTCGGCAATAACACTGTATTCGGTATCTGTTTTTCGCTTCAATAGCACAATCGGAGATTCTGGAGAAACAAGCAGAGCTTTTTCTAATTCTGAAATTTCACATTCTTCGCACGCCGCTTCAATTGATGGGAACATAACAGCAAAAGGTTTTTCTTCTCTATGTTTTCTTTGGCGCAATAGCTGAACTGCTGTTTTATTTCTTGCATCGCACATTAAATGAAATCCGCCGAGACCTTTAACGGCAATAATTTTTCCTTTTAAAATTTCATCGGCCGTATTTTGCAGCGCCTCGCGTTTTTCGCATAACGTTTTTCCATTGGAATCCCAAAATTCTATTTTTGGTCCGCAGTTTGGGCACGCGTTCGGTTGTGCATGAAAACGGCGGTTTGCCGGATTGCGATATTCTTTTTCGCAATCTTCACACATTACAAAACCGCTCATTGTAGTATTTTTTCTATCATACGGAAGCGATTGAATAATAGTATAACGGGGACCGCAATTTGTGCAATTAGTAAACGGATAAAGATAGCGGCGATTCTTCGGATCAAATATTTCTTTTTGACAATCAGGACAAGATGCAATATCGGGAAGAACTATAGCAGAAATACTGCCCTCTAATATACTTTCTTTTATTTCGAAACTGGAATACCCTTTGCGGTCGAGAAATGTTTTTTCTAAACTTTGAATTGAAGCAAGCGGCGGTTTTTCAGAATAGAGTTTGGAAAGAAAAGCGTCAATTTGAAAAGTAAGACCTTCGATTTCAATAAGTACGCCTTGAACAGAATTTGACACCCACCCAACAAGCGATAATTCGTTAGCAAGACGATACACAAAAGGACGAAAACCAACTCCCTGCACTGCGCCATGAATAACTATTTTACATCTACACGTATCGTTTGACTTCGCAGCCACTCGCACCATTCCTGTATTCCAGTTCCTGTTGTGCAGGATGTTTCAAATATTTTTAACTTCGGATTGATTTGTAATGCGTTCTTTTTAATTATTTCAGGATTAGAATTAACGTACGGAATGAGATCTGTTTTGTTAATAACCAGCACAGATGCATTATGAAACATTCCGGGATATTTGAGCGGCTTATCGTCCCCTTCGGTTGTGCTTACAAGAACAATTTTCATCGCTTCGCCAAGATCATAATTAGCAGGACAGACCAAATTTCCCACATTTTCAATAACAAGCAACTCTGAATTTGAAAGATCAAAATTTTTCAGCGCATCGCGTACTAATTTTGCATCAAGATGGCAGCCGCCGTTTGTTACAATCTGCACAACCGGAACATTATACTTTGCTATTCGCTGCGCGTCAAAATCGGTCTGAACATCTCCTTCAAT
>CAYXEE010000246.1:0-4280 GCA_964463935.1 uncultured Chitinophagaceae bacterium
TTGAAGATTTAAACTTAATACTTCTTCATTTAAGGGATCGAGAACAAGTACAAATGCAAGCCGTCCCATTGCGGCGTCAATATCGCCGGACGCATAATATTTTCTTACTTCTTGTAAATATTCGCGAATTTTAAATGTTCGAGCTAATGTTTGTTCGTCGTCTTCTTTTTGTTTTTGTATTTCGCGTTCTTTTTTGCGCTGTACATTCCACTCTTCAAACAACCGCTCTCTTCGTTCTTTATCTTCAAGAAGTTGTCTTTCAAGTTCTTTTTGTTCTTTTTCTTTAAATCGGTCTTGTTCGTTACGCAGCGCTTCTTCCACCTGCATAATGCGTTCGTCGCTTGGATTTAGCATAAATGCGCGCGCTACTTCATTTAACGCGCTGTGAAAACTATTGCGGCGCTTATATTCCTGCGCGCGGGTAAGATAGGATTCAATTTTTGCCTGAATAGCTCCGAGTCGCTGCTGTTCTTCTTTACGAATTTCTTCATCGCGTTTGCGTTGAAGATTGATTACCATTTTTTCTTTATACGCAGAGGCGGCGCTGCGCTTTACTTCTTTTATCGCTATACTAAGAATTCTTTCAAGGGTCGGAAGCATTTCAGAAATAACGGAGTTGCCGGCTGCGGCAGAATCGTTTCCAGAGGCAAGAAGTTCTTGCTGTTTGACCAAAATAAAGCGGACATATTCTTCGTATGCGCGGGCGTACATAATAGTAGGATTTTTTTCGCGCGCCTTCATAATCTCGCCGATAGCTTGATTGATTTTTCCGGAACGCACAAACTTATCGGCATTCTGTAAACATGCAATCACTTCTGTAAGATGTTCTGCACCTGCTATTTTTGAAGAAAGATTATCCATGAAATATATTTTTTAACTACAACTGAAGAGAACGCCCCGCCGGCGGGCTGCGGGGCATTTCACTGTAAGACTATAACTATTACTGAAGTTACGCAGATGGTCATGCTGAGCGAGGCACGCTTAAGTTTGTAAGGTCATCCTTCGGCGCATCCTTCAAAAAACAAAGGATTTGCTCAGGATGACCTTAATTTTTTGTGCCGAGTCGAAGCATTTTTTTATTTTGCGTAACTTCAGACTATTACAAAAATTATTAATTTTTTGCATCTTTACGTTTTGCAAGCAGTAATTGCGCTGCACGCAAACGCAGCCGAAGAGTGCTTTCTTCGTTAGCTTTAGCCGCCGTTTTTTCCGGTTCAATTTCTTCTGCTGTTCGTAAAACATTTTTATATGGCGTTGTTCTGTATGCTCTGCTGCGCTCAATTGCTTTTTCTAATGTAGTAGCAATCATATCTTCGGGCATAGGTTTTACAAGATAACGGAACACATTTAATTCGTTAATTGAGCGGATAGCAAGCTGTGCGTCTTTTACTTCGGTAAGAATAACTGAAACGGTATTCGGATATTCGCGCCGGATAGTATCTAAGAAACTTACGCCGTCCACATCGCCAAAGTTTACATTGCTGACAATAACTGAAACCGGCTTTTTTGCCATTTCTTGAAATGCTGCATCAATTGAATTAACCCCGACAACTTGATAGGATTTTTCAAATTTCTCGACAAGTTTTTTCGTTTCTTCTTCGCTGTAATCAATAAACAAAACCGTCGGGCTTTCTTCTTCCACTTCAATATGAACTTGATGCTCGCGTACTGGAAGACCGGATTCCTGCGCTTCGTCCGCTTTAAGTTCTTTCTTTTTGTTTTCTTCTTCCTGCAACCGCGATACTTTATCATAAATTTCTACGCCAAGTTTTACAACGTAGTGCATAAACTCGCTCTGCCACGGCTTATTGATAAAGCGGAAAACTTCGCCGGCATTAACTGAACCGATAATGGCATCAAGGTCGGAATATCCGGTTAGCAGCATACGAACGGAGTTCGGACTAATTTCTTTTACTTGACGAAGCAGTTCATGACCTAACATTCCGGGCATACGTTGGTCGCTGATGATGACTTTAATCGGCACCGATTTAATAATTTCCAAAGCGTCGTAGCCGTTTTCTGCAAGATATACTTTATACTTGCTTTTAAAGAGCATATTGAGCGATGATAAAATCATAGGTTCATCATCTACGCACAAGATATTTGGTTTTTCTTCCATCATAATTTCCTCGTCTGCTATAGTTGCATTAAATTGTATTGTTAATTATTTGTAACTTCTGCAATCTGTTCCTGCTGAGGTTGTCCATTTGCTTTTGTAATACGCGGCTGCATTACCGGAATTTTTATTGTGAATTCTGAACCGCGGCCTACTTCGCTTTCTACCGAAATTGAGCCATTGTGCTTTTCAATAATTTTATATGAAATTGAAAGTCCAAGACCTGTTCCTTCTCCGACTTTCTTTGTTGTAAAGAAGGGCTCAAAAATTCTTCCAAGATTTTCACGCGGAATACCTTTTCCGGTGTCTGAAATTCTTACAACGGCAAGATCGGGGTTGCCCGGTTCTTTATAGGTGCGAATGGTAATTGTACCTTGTCCTTCAATCGCCTGCGCGGCATTGGTAATAAGATTGAGAATAACTTGGTTGTATTGCGCAGGGAAACATTCCGCCATAAGGTTCGGCTGGAAATCTTTTTTAACAACAGCTTTGTTTTTAATAACGTTATTTGCAATAACAAGCGTTGCATCAATTGACTTGCTGATATCAACGCGGGCAAGATCAGCTTCATCAAGCCGTGAAAATTCGCGAAGGTTTTTAATAAGTTCTTGAATACGCTCTGTACCAACCAACGCTTGAGATAACATTGTTTTACTATCTTCAAGTACGGTATTTTTTTCTAATTCAGTTGAAAGATTTGCAAGTTCCGTTACTAAATCTTCCAAACCGCCTTCTTCGCCGTTTACGAGCATATCAAGCAAGCGGCGGAATTTTTCCATTGCTTCAACAACAATCGCTTGATTGCCTATCATCATTTCAATATTATTTTTAACATACCCAAGAGGCGTATTTACTTCGTGTGCAAGACCGGCGACCATTTGACCAAGAGACGCCATTTTTTCTCCTTGCACAAGAGCTGTTTGTGTTTCAAGCAATTTACTGTTTGATGATTCGAGCTGCGTTCTGCTTTCATCCAATTCTTTGTTACGTTGCAGCAAGCTGACAGCAATGGCGTTGAATGATCGTCCTACGCGGCCTAACTCGTCGCGTGTTTCTACTTCAACAACATCCGTAATTTTGCCTTCTTCAAGATGTTTCGCCACACCTTCAAGCGTATGCACTGTACGAACCACAGAACTATAGAAACCGCCCAACAAGTACGACACAAGCAATAATACGGCGGGAGTTAAGATGAAGAAGAGCAGCTGACGATTTTGCAGCGTATCAATACGCGCAATAATTAGATCTTTTAAGATTGGATATTGAATATCGAATACTTCATACCCGGAGTGAATCGGTCTTTGAAGAATTTCAAAATCATTTGCACGATTAACACGCAAACTATCAACAAGAAGTTCGGTCTGCAAAATTTCAAGATATTGGTCTGTTGCCGCTTTTAAATCTACATACGACGGCTCAACAAACGGCGAAACTTTTTGATTATAAGTATTGATACGGTTCATTGCGTCTGAAATATCCGAAAGCAGCGGCGAGATAACGCCCGATTGAACGGTAAATTCTGTGCGGAATTCAGGATTTAGTTTTGTCTCTTTTGCCGAACGCCGCATTAAGTTTTTTGATTTACTCATTGCTTCCGTTGCCTGCAGTACTTTAAAATTTGTAATTGTCATCAGGTAATATGTTTCAATATCCGAGTCCAACGTTAAATTAGAGTTGTCTGCAACGTCAACAACAAGCGATAAAATACCGCTTATAAGATTGCCATGTAGTTCTTCTGAACGCTCCGGTTTATATGCATACGTGCGGCTCTTTAAGTTCTTCCATTCAATTTTAAGATTTTTCCATTGCTCTCGCACTACAAGAGCGTCTCCGTATTGACTATCTTCTGAATCAACTTTCAGAATTGTTTTTTCAACATCGGCTTGTACTTTATCTATCTGTTTTTGAACGGAAGAATCTCCCATTGCAAACTGCAATGCAAGCTCTCTAAGTTCTTGTACAGTTTGAAGAAATTGACGAATAGCGCCGTTATAGCTGATACCGGTCAATTCTTTTGACGATGCAGAAATGTCTTCTCTAATTTGCGTTGTTAATATGTACAGCAAGCCGATACTCGGCAGCAACAAGAGCAACGCAACAATCGCGAACTTTTGCAGATAGTTCAAGCGATTCATTAGAAGAATAGCTGGTAGAAAGATTCTAT
>CAYXEE010000247.1:0-4277 GCA_964463935.1 uncultured Chitinophagaceae bacterium
TGTGATCTTTTAATGTCTCTTTGGTGTGTCCGTAAAACTCAAAATCCGGTTTTCCCGCCGGGCTGTTTTTGATTTCAACATTTTTCCATTCAAACTCTCCGCTCCAGCCGGTTGCAATTGCCTTGCTGAGTGCTTCTTTTGCCGCAAAGCGCGCGGCAAAATGCTGTGTAGGAAACGGCTTCCCTTTGCAATAGACAATTTCATTTTCAGTAAATAATTTTTTTAAAAATGATTCGCCGTAGTTTTCGATTGATTCTGCAATTCGTGAGATTTCTATTATATCAACGCCAATTCCGTCAATCATAGTTTTCCTTTAACAATGTTGTACAGCTCATACTTCCGCGAAATAATTAGAATATAAATATCAACACATACTGCTGAAATTTCAGAAGTTCTTGCAAAGTAATTTCTAAAAATTCAAAAAGCAAAATAAAAAATGACAAAAATTATTGAAAAATATCTTGTTTTCTAACCAAATTCGGCGTATTGTTAATTGTATACAATATACAATAATTGGAGATTGTATGAAAAAAAACCCCTCGTTAATCAATATGGATGTTGCCGATATTGCCCCTCTTCGCGATAGAATCGCCGCTTCAATACGCAATGCAATAATGGACGGAAGACTGAAACCCGGAATACGATTAACAGAACAAGAATTAGTAGAAATGCTCGGCGTAAGCAGAACTCCGCTTCGCGAAGCGCTGCTGCTTCTCGATTCTGAAGGATTCGTCAATGTTCTTCCGCGCCGCGGTGCTGTGGTGAGCAGCATTTCAACAAAAGATGTTGAAGATGTGTACGGAGCAAAAAGCATTTTAGAATCTGGCGCGGCTAAATTAGCATGCGATAAAATTTCCAACGAACTAATTGACGAACTTGAATCGCTTACCGATGAAATGGAAGCATCGTTAAAAGGCGAACGAAAAGATTACCGAATGCTATTAAATATTAATGCTGAATTTCATCAAATGCTCAGCGATGCCGGCGGAAATAAAAAAATTTCGCAGTTCATTAGAAATCTGCGAAGCCAAACGCTCCGTTACAATTACATTTATCTTTCCATTCAATCGCACACAGATTCTTCTATTTCAGACCATAGAAAAATTACTGATGCGCTTCGTAATCGGAATAAAGAATTAGTAGAAAAATATATTAAAGAACATAACGAAGCGGCGTGTCGTTCGTTATGCGAATACATAAAAAAACAAACTCTTAAAAATCCAGTACACGAAATGCAATTGGAGTAAGTATGAAAAAAATAAATGTCGCCGTAATCGGTTACGGCAATGTTGGAAAATGCGCAGTAGAATCAATTCTCAACGAGCCGGATATGAATCTAGTGGGCATTGTCGAAGTTCCCGAAATTGTTTCAAGCAAATGCCTGCTTACCAATAAACAACCGATAGCGCTAACAAATATAAAAATTGTTACAGAGCTGAAAGAACTAAATAATGTTGATGTTGCAATACTCAGTTGTCCTTCCCGTCTTGTAAAAGAAACCGCATCAAAAGTTTTAAAACTCGGAATCCACACCATAGATAGTTTCGATTTCCACCAAGAAATTCCTGGAATGAGAAAATATCTCGACAAACTTGCAAAAGAAAATAATACCGTTTCCATTCTTTCTGCCGGCTGGGATCCGGGAATTGATTCCGTTGTTCGCTGCTGGTTTGAAGCAATGGCGCCGCGCGGAATTACATACACAAATTTTGGTCCCGGAATGTCTATGGGACATTCTGTTGCAGTAAAAGCAATTAAAGGAGTAAAGAATGCAATTTCTATTACTGTTCCTGCAAGCATGGGAGTTCACAGAAGAATGGTATATGTGGAATTGATTGAAGGCGCAGATTTCAGCGAAGTAGAAGAAACAATAAAAAAAGATCCCTATTTCATTAAAGACCGTACGTACGTCTATCAAGTAGATGATGTTGAAAATTTAATGGATGTAAGCCACGGCGTACTAATGGAGCGAAACGGCGTTTCAGGAATGACGCATAATCAAAACATGAAATTCCAACTTAAAGTAAATAACCCTGCGCTGACAGCGCAAGTTATGGTTTCTGCCGCGCGGGCTGCAATAAAACAAAAACCGGGATGTTATACAATGATTGAACTGCCGGCGATTGATTTTCTCTACGGCGATGTTGATTCATTTGTAACAAAATTTGTTTAGGAAATTTTTATGTCTGATCCCTACGAACGAAAATTAGTAAACCAAAATTTTTATCACAGCAAAGTTGATATCACAGGAAAAATTGTTGTTGTTCTTAACGGCTTGCTGGAAAATCGCGGATTGAATTTAATTACGCAACCGTCGCGCGCTTTCTCTGCTGGGACTATTATTGAACTAATAGGAACCGATGAAGAAGCTGTTCCCGGCGGTTTTGTAGAAAAAATTGCTTATCTCGCATTTGTTGAATTAACAAACGGCGGCGTTCTTCTCGCCGGAGATCCAGTCTATTGCAATTCGCAATTGATTGGAACTATTGCCGGCTACGACGATACGCATATGCCGAATCACCAAAACACAATTGTAAAAATGAACGAACGAAAATCGGGCGCGCAATTAGGTTTTGCGCTCGGCGATGAAATAAGAATTAAAGGATTCAAAAAATAACAACGACAATAAAAAATCTTATCGGTGAAGATGTCCGACATCTTTTTTAAGAAAACCGGCATGATTTGAAATTTTTAATAATGAATTACCAAGATGTCGAACGTCTTGAACTTATTTACAGTAAGAAAGGATTTTTACTATGCCAGTTCCAAAATATAAATTTCAAATGTATAAACAATTACAAGCGGCAATTCCCAAAATTTATGCAGAAGCAAAGAAAGCGGCGGAAACATTAAACATGCCCGCAGAATTAAAAGGCGCAATCGGACTTACCGGCGCAATTTCCGGCTGTCCTGCCCCTCTTCGTGAAGATTTAGAAAAAGTAATTCAAGCGGAATCAAAAAAAGTTGTTCCACTCGGTTTTTACGTTGACCAAATTCGTGAGATAGTGAAAGATGTGTACGGCGATGAATACGATGCCGCTCCAATCAGTACGTGCGAAGCGGGCTTGTGGGTTTCATTTGATTCGTTAATGACGCCGCCAATGCAAGGCAGAGGCGACAATTATCGCACTCGTTATATTCTTCCGTATGAACGCCACACGCATCACCACGGCGGATATGGCAGACCATTTCCTCCAAAGTATAAAGATATTCTTGCCGATCGCGGAAGCACTGCCGGTGAATTGGGTTTTTATGGAAAACGTCAAAATAATTTTGATACCGTTATTGTTCCTATGGAAGGAGCAGAATATCCGGTTCACGGAATAAAATATCATCCTGTTCCGTTAATGAAAAATTTAAAAGTAAAAGAATCTCTTGACGCAATGCGCGCCGCTGCAAAAAGAAATGAAAATCTTCTTTCCGGATTTTCTTCGCTCGGTTACGATACGCCGGGTTACGGCTACGGCGATAAAGATTCCGATGGAACGCCGAATCTTTCAAAAGGTATTGCACAACTTGCAAAAGAATACAACGTACCTTACGTCATAGATAATGCGTGGGGACTTCCGCTCGTCGGCACAAGCATTAAAAAAATCGGCGCCGATATTATGATTTATAGTATAGATAAAGCTCCGAGTTTTCCGCACGGCGGTCTGATTATTGGAAAAGAAGAGGTGATGGTACCTATTCGCCGCGCGTTAGGATTACATGGAAATCGTTACGGCACTACCGGTTCGTACGGAAAAGCCGCGTATGTTACCGTTGATCCGGGAAAAGAATCGCTTTCAGGAATGGTTGCAGCGTTGAAACTTCTGCGCGATAATCCGAAAAACGTTACAAAGACTGTTGACTATTTGTATGAAGTAGTTGCTGCAGAATTTGCAAAAATTGATCCGCGCATCCGTCAGTTTTTCAAAATTTACAAAAGCTATAATAGCTGCGCTGTAGAAATCAACTACGAAGAAAGCTGGGCAAGCGGAAAACTTGGAATTCCAATTTTTTCTATTGAAGATATGTACGCCGGCTCAAATTTATTCCAAGACGGACTTTCGCAGATGGGAATTATTCCTACAATCGGTTATGATGCAAACTTTTTTATTTCGCCGGGACTTGGGACTTCCGACAATATGGGACAATTGATTCCTGAACGCGCACAAATGGTTGTTCGCGGCTTGGTAATGTTGATTGAAATTGTTTGCGAACACGCCGGTATTTTTGAATAACTGAAGTTACGCAAAACAAGAAAAACGTCATGCCCGTCCCGAAGGGATCCCTTT
>CAYXEE010000248.1:0-4270 GCA_964463935.1 uncultured Chitinophagaceae bacterium
GAGTAACTCAGTTGGTAGAGTCACAGCCTTCCAAGCTGTTGGTCGCGGGTTCGAGCCCCGTCTCCCGCTCTAAAACGAAGGAGAAGATATGCGAGATATAATTACCCTCGAATGCACCGTCTGCAAGGAGCGAAATTATTCCACAACGAAAAATAAGAAAAAACAAACTGGTCGTGTGGAATACAAAAAATTTTGCCCCCGCTGCAACAAGCATCAAGTCCACAAGGAAACCAAGTAATTTAGTACGGGTGTAGCTCAATTGGCAGAGTAGCGGTCTCCAAAACCGTTGGTTGGGGGTTCGAGTCCCTCCACCCGTGCGCACTAAATGTTAAAGGCAACTGCAATGAAAGAAAAAATCATCAATTTCTTTACTGATGTTTACAAAGAAATGAGCAAAGTTACGTGGCCGACACGCAAAGAGCTGCAAGAATCAACGATGGTGGTTCTGGGCGTTTGCGCGGTCATTGCTATTTTTGTGTATGTAGTTGATACAATAGTCAGCCAAGTTATTAAAGGAATTTTTTAGTGTCGGACGCAAATACAATACATAGGTGGTATGTTGTTCGAACATACTCCGGTCATGAAAACAAGGTGAAACTTGCGATTGAGAGCGAATTGAAAACGCAAGGATTAAGCGAGCGGATTACGCGCGTACTTGTTCCGGCTGAAAAAATTTTTGAAGTGAAGGATGGAAAGAAAAAAAGTAAAACCAAGAATTTCTTTCCCGGCTATATTTTAGTTGAAGCTTTGCTTGACGAGAAGACTAAGCATTTAATTTTAAATACTCCTTCAGTTCTTAGTTTTGTTGGAACAAAAGATAAGCCGGTTCCATTGCAGCCGGATGAAGTAAAGCGGCTGATTGGAAAAATGGAAGATAAAAAAGAAGATGGAACTTCCGCCGATCGCTTAGAAATTCCGTTCCACATTGGCGAACCGGTAAAAGTAATAAGCGGACCGTTTCATAATTTTTCAGGATTTGTTCAAGAGATTAACGAAGAAAAACTGAAATTGAAAGTAATGGTCAGCATTTTTGGGCGCAAAACCCCGGTTGAATTAGATTTCAGCCAAGTAGAAGTTGAAAAATAAAAAAATACTATCATACGTAATATAAAAGAGTAACGTTATGGCAAAGAAAATAACAGGATATATTAAGCTTCAAATTCCTGCAGGACAAGCAAATCCTGCGCCGCCCGTAGGACCTGCACTTGGTCAAAAAGGCGTTAATATTATGGAATTTTGTAAACAATTTAATGCGCGCACGCAATCGCAACCCGGTTTAATTATTCCGGTTATTATTACAGTGTATTCTGATAAATCATTTACATTTATTACAAAAACTCCGCCGGCGGCAGTGCTTCTTGTAAAAGCGGCGAAAGTTCCGAAAGGTTCCGGACAGCCGAATAGAACAAAAGTCGGTAAGGTAACCAAAGCGCAAGTAAAAGAAATTGCTCAGATGAAGATGCCGGATTTAAATACAACAAATATTGATGCGGCAATGAGCATGATTGAAGGAACAGCAAAAAGTCTTGGCATTACAGTAGAAGGGTGATGTAATTTTTTTTAAATAATCGTGGGAGAGCGGTGGCGCTCGTTTGCACCACTAAGGAGTAACCATGAAATTCGGAAAAAAATATACGGCAGCGTTAAAAAAATATGATAGAAAAAAAATCTATACTATTGATGATGCTGTTGCGGTTGTAAAAGAAATTGCATCTGCAAAGTTTACCGAGGCGGTAGATATTGCAGTGCGTCTTGGAGTAGATCCGAGAAAAGCAGATCAAGCGGTTCGCGGTACGGTTGCGCTTCCGCATGGAATAGGAAAGCA
Organism: uncultured Chitinophagaceae bacterium; assembly: GCA_964463935.1. GTDB lineage: Bacteria > Bacteroidota > Ignavibacteria > UBA10030 > UBA8401 > JACFMZ01. The sequence continues at coordinate 1,826 of CAYXEE010000248.1, forward strand.
AGTTCGCGTATTGGTTGTAGCAAAATCTCCCAAAGATGCTGAAGCAAAAGCGGCAGGAGCTGATTTTGCCGGTTTTGAAGAATATATTGAAAAAATTAAGGGCGGATGGTCGGATGTTGATGTAATTGTTGCAACGCCCGATGTTATGGTGGAATTAGGTAAGCTTGGAAAAATTCTTGGTCCGCGCGGTTTAATGCCGAATCCGAAAAGCGGAACAGTTACTGTTGATGTTGCAACGGCAGTAAAAGAAGTAAAAGCCGGTAAGATTGAATTTCGCGTTGATAAAGCGGGCGTTGTTCATTCAACAATCGGCAAAGCAAATTTTGAAAAAGAAAAACTTGTAGAAAATATTAAAGCATTTCTTTCTACAATTGTAAAATTGAAACCGACAACTTCAAAAGGGCAGTATGTGAAGAGTATTTATATTTCTTCTACTATGGGTCCGAGCGTTCAGATTGACCGCCAAGTTGTTCAGGCATAATTATTAAAAAATTTACGCACTCATACTTATTATTTAACTCTTTGCAGCGCCTTTTCATTAAGGGCTTCTCGCTGCGAAATAGTTGAAACAAAAAACTCACTATGAATAAAACAGAAAAAGAACAAATAATTGCCGAGATACAAGAAAAAGTATTGAAAGCGCAGGGAATGTTCTTTACTGATTTTGCAGGGATTACGGTTCAAAATATTAATGAACTGCGAAACGAGTTCCGCAAAGCAGGCGTTGAATACAAAGTTGTAAAAAATACGCTTGCAAAAAAAGCATTGCAAAATGTAACCGGTTATGACGAAGTGTATGATAAACTTGTCGGTCAAACAGGAATTGCATTTGCGTACGATGATGCTGCGGCTCCTGCAAAAATCATAAAGAAATTTAAAGAGAAGAACGAAAAACTGAAGTTGAAAGCAGCGGTGCTTGAAAAACAGGTGTACGATGGAAGCAAGCTCGACGTTCTTGCAGCTTTACCCACGCGCGCAGAAGTTATTGCAGGTATTCTTGGCTCGCTCAATTCGCCGATTTCCGGAGTCGTTGGCGCAATCAATGCGGTTATGCGCGATCTTGTCGGCGTTATTGACGCAATCGAAAAGAAAAAAGCTGCATAACGGCGTTTCATTAAAAAGTTTAAAATATAATTTAGGAGAATAAACAAATGTCAGTAGTAGCAGAACTTGTAGAAAAAATTGAAAAACTCACCCTTCTTGAAGCTGTTGAGCTTAAGAAAGCCCTTGAAGATAAATTTGGCGTAACAGCTGCAGCTCCAATGATGATGGCGGCAGCGGCGCCGGCGGCGGCGGCAGCTCCGGTAGCAGAACAGACTGAATTTACAGTTGAATTAACCGACGGCGGCGCTCAAAAAATTAACGTTATTAAAGTTGTGCGCGAAGCGACGGGTCTTGGGTTGAAAGAAGCGAAAGATCTTGTTGACGGCGCACCGAAGCCGGTAAAAGAAGGTCTTAACAAAGCAGACGCAGAAGCGTTGAAAAAGAAACTCGAAGAAGCGGGCGCAAAAGTTACTCTTAAGTAATTTTTTTTAGCAGTTTTTTTCGAGAACTTTTTCACAGGGCTTCAATGTTTCAAATAAAAGCAACCACAAAATAGTGAAAATCAAGCCGATAGTATCCTAAACTAAATTTAGGATGCGTCGGCTTGTGTTGTCTTATTTGAAAAAGCGTTACCGTTGAACAGCAATACAAGCGATTTTAATAATAAAGATTTACTGCGGAAGATTCCGCAAGCACAGTTTTTTTTGAATTCATTTTTAATACAGGCGTTGCGCCTGAGGAGCGGTTGACTTGAAAAGCCAATCTCATTTGCATCTCGATCCGAAAACCGGACGGCATAGTTTTGCAACAATTCATGATGTAGTAGAATATCCCGATCTGCTGAATGTGCAGATAGAATCATATGAACAGTTTTTGCAAGAGAGAATTTCTCCTGCAAAACGTAAACATAGAGGACTGCAGCAAGTCTTCGTTGCCAATTTTCCCGTTACCGACACGCGCGAAAATTTTCTTCTTGAATTTGTAGAATATTATGTTGAGAAGCCGAAGTATTCTGTTCGCGAATGTCAGGAACGGGGATTAACACTTGCCGTTCCAATGAAAGCCAAGCTGCGACTTTCCGAAAAAGCGGAAAGCGGCGAAGGATATTCTGATACTATTGAAGAAGTTGTCTATCTCGGAAATCTTCCGTATATGACCGATCGCGGAACATTTATTATTAATGGCGCAGAGCGCGTTATTGTTTCGCAGCTCCATCGTTCGCCAGGAGTATTTTTCAGCGAATCGGTTCACCCGAATGGAACGCCAATTTATTCTGCGCGCATTATTCCTTTCCGCGGCTCGTGGGTTGAATTTGCAACCGATATTAACAATGTTATGTACGCATACATTGACCGTAAAAAGAAATTTGGTTCTCGCGCCGGATATTCACGGCTTGGCATG
>CAYXEE010000249.1:0-4243 GCA_964463935.1 uncultured Chitinophagaceae bacterium
CCGAAACGAAGCATCGGCTTCGTGCAGGCAGGCTCAGCATGACCATATGCGTAACATCAGTTACAATATAAGTTACAGCGAATTTCCCATAATTTTTTTTAATTGATTGCAAGAACTGACTTCAGATGCAGGAGACTTTGAAAGCGTTCTACATCTTGATATTTTTTATTCTGGAATCTCCGGTTCTACAAGTTTCGCAAGAAGAATAAGCGATTCTTGCCAACCCAAATAACATGATTCAAGAGGAATTGCTGATGGAATATTTTCTTGTGTGATATGTACCTCTGTGCCGCATGAAACCTGTTTCAAAGTTATTGTTACTTTCATTTCACCGGGCAGATTCGGATTATCAAAAACATCGGTGTGGCAAATTTTTTCATTCGGAATAAGTTCAAGATATTCACCGCCAAAAGAATGACTGTTGCCAGTTGTAAAATTGGTGAAAGACATTTTGTAACTACCGCCAACTTTTGCATCTAAATGATGAACATGCGCGGTAAATCCGTTGGGAGGAAGCCATTTGCACAACGCATCAGCATCAAGAAACGCGCGATAGATTCGCTCCGTTTTTGCGGTAAAAACGCGGTGAAGTTTGACGGTGTTGGAAGACATAAAAACTCCTGCTTTTTTTAGTAACTCATGTTACGCATTGAGTAAATGATTAGCCACGACTTTTAGGTCGTGGAAAAAAAATATCACATAGTGTACGGGCTTTAGCCCAGAATTCTCTATGCGTTGTGGACTAAAGTCCAACTATTTTTGTTTCTGTACTGTACCCCGACCTAAAGGTCGGAGCAATTCAGGAATACAGTTGCGTAACTTCAATAATTCTTGTTAAGGTTATTGTTTCTTTCATGAAACATTGGCAATAAGATATTCATTTTTTTTCTTTCAGCAATTGTGTGCGATGTTCATTTGCATTCCACAAACTACTAACCGCACACAATTAGAGCCATATTTTTGGTCCGCGCCCATGCGAACACAGGAAGCATCTCTGGACTTTCCATATTACGCTTTTACATTCCGTAAAATGTAAAACTCTGAATATGAAAAAAATATTTTTTTTAGAAAGTCTTGCGCCAACCGAAACCCGTTGTTATTGTTACGATTCTCTGGATTGTTCCTGTTACGATTCGCAACACGGCAGTTGTTATCATTGTTGTTCCACGAACCGCCGCGGAGAATACGAGCATTCTGTTTACCGAGATACTCCCTTGCCTTGCATCATCAAGACACTCTAGTTTTTAAACCTGTCAGGTCTTTACTTTTCCGTCTTGCTTCATCTTTTGGCGGAAGACCTGACAGGTTTCTGGGCTTAAGATGGACTCCACCTAAAAGGTGGAGTCCATCTTACCACCTAAAAAATAAAAAGCTTTAAAGGGTAAAAGTTTTAAGGGGAAAAGGGTTACTTTTTGTCCTGCGCCAACCGAAACCCGAGGTAATTGCTACGACTCTCTGGATTGTCCCTGAGACGAAACGCAACACGGCAGACGTAATCATCGACGCCCCACGAACCGCCGCGGAGAATACGAACAGAGCCAGAATTTGCTCCTTGCGGGTTTTGTGTTGGAGAATTTTTGTAATAATTTTCATCGTACCAATCGTTGCACCATTCCCATACATTACCAGTCATATCATAAATGCCAAGTTCGTTCGGTTGTTTGCTTCCAACGTTTGCAGTTTGACTCCGCGAGTTATTACTATTCACAGCAACATCGTTAAGGTTGTTGCTTCCGCTAAACTTATTGCCGTTACTTGACGCATTTTTTCCACCGCGAGCGGCAAATTCCCATTCTGCTTCGGTCGGTAAACGGTATGCATTAGTTCCTTCTTTTTGGTTTAGCCATTTTATAAATGCAATGGCATCATTCCAACTAACACAAACCACAGGGCGGTTATCGCCAATAAAAATATTTTTCCAGTTTGCGTTAGCATCTTTTTTCCATTCAGAGCCATTCCAAATCCAAGAGCCATCTCCCCGCTCAGCTTCGGTTTTATACCCGGTTGCATTTACAAATTCTCTAAATTGTTTTTGTGTTACTTCGTATTTGCCAATGTAGTACGGATTGGTAAGCTTAACATTGTGCACCGGTTTTTCATCCGCTTCGTCATCGCTGCTTCCCATTTGAAATGTGCCTGCCTCAACTAAAACAAATTCCATTCCAATGCTGTTTACAGTCATATTGCGAAGGTCGAGTGTTGCGCTTGGTTTTGCTGTAATTGCAGAAGCCCAGCGAGTATATTGCGTGTTTGCTTTACTGCGCATATCGTCATCTTTTTGCGAATAGGGATTATTATCGCCATACGCCGCAATAAATCTCTGCCACGCGCTTTTCTTTAGCTCGGCAGAAACATCGCGCTTTTCATACAGAAGCACATCGTTGTACGCCTTTGTCATCTCTTTAAGATTTTCAGACCAGTCGTTTTTTATCGCTTCTTCTTCTTTCGCCTTTGTATCAAGGTCAGAAAGCGAAAAACTTTTTTGCGTCGGTTTGTTTGGAAGAGAAACAGAAGGTGAAGAATTATTTTCCGATGCCATTGCAAAATAAAAATCTCCTTCAACCGATGAAGCTGTCCACGGAATTTGCTGTCCGTTTGTTTTTTCTTTTACCGAAGAAAGAACGCGCTTAAAGACAAATTCTAACGGCTGATTTGGGTTTGTAATTTCTTTAAGAAGTTCCTGCGTATAAAGTCCGTTTGCACCATCGCCATCCGCAGCAATTGAACCGGGAGCGGTTGCATACGCGATAAATGTTCCAGCCGGCGCTTTCATTTGCGCAAGTCCGCGAGAGACAGAGCGAAACGTGCTTGCAAAAGGATTGTTGCGGCAGGCATCGAGAACGACAATGTTCATTCTATTTTTTGCATCTTCCATCCGCGCCAGAACGCGGTCAACGCTCACAGCTTCATCGTCAACATCTAATTCCGAAACAATATCAGCATCAATCGGGAGAAGATAATTTTTCCCTTCAAACTGAACGCCGTGTCCCGCATAATAAAACAGACCGACTCCGCCGTTTCTAATTTCAGTTCCAAAGTCATCAATAGCGCGGCGCATCTCTTTTTTGCTCGCATTTATTTTACTAAAGACAGTAAAACCAAGCGATTGCAAAGAACGAGTCATTGCTTTTGCATCATTAGGAGGATTTTTAAGCGGAGAATTTTTGTATGCGCCATTGCCGATAACAAGCGCAACACGTTTTTCAGAATTATTTGTTTCTACAGATTTAAATGCGCGCTGCTGCGCAAGCAGAAAGAAAGGGAGAAGAAGAAGAATGAAAAGTTTTTTCATAACAGCTCCATTTTTAAAAGTGATGCCATGACTCGAAGTCATGGCATCACTACTAAAACTGCATTTTAGATAACCAACATCAACGGATTTTCAATTATCTTTTTTAATGATTGCAAAAATTCCGCGCCGATTGCTCCATCAACAACGCGATGGTCGCACGAGAGTGTAACTTTCATTGTATTGCCGACAACAATCAGTCCGTTTTCAACAACTGGCTTTTCCATAATTGAACCAACCGCAAGTATCGCACCTTCGGGAGGATTAATAATCGCGGCAAAGTTTTCAACATCATACATTCCCATATTGCTGATGGTGAAAGTTCCATTGGTAAATTCTTCCGGTTTCAGTTTTCCTTCACGCGCTTTTTTTGCAAGCTCTTTTGTTTCTGAAGAAATCTCCTGCAACGTCTTTTGATCCGCATTGCGAAGCACAGGCGTAATCAAACCTTCATCAATTGCAACTGCGATTGAAATATCAATTCTTCCATGCTGAATAATTTTTTCGCCTGCAAACGAACTGTTCGCTTTCGGGTTTTCACGCAACGCAAGAGCGACAGCTTTCACGACTATATCGTTGTAACTAATTTTCGTTCCGGTTGCTTCAAGAAATGAATTACGAAAATCAATTGCGCGTTTCATATTCATTTCTACTGTTACATAGAAATGCGGAATTGTCGATTTGCTTTCTACCAATCGCTTTGCAATTGTTTTGCGCATCATCGAAAGGGGAATTTCTTTCGTTTGCAGCGGAGCTAATTGTTTTCGCTGTTGCACAACGCCGCCGGATTTTGATTCGACATCAGCTTTGACAATTCTCCCATTTGGTCCTGAACCGGAAATTCTTGTGATATCAATATTTTTTTCTTGCGCAATTTTTTTTGCAAGCGGCGAAATTTTTATTCGTCCGCTCTGCTGTGGAACTGGCAATGAAACCGGCATTGGAGTTTCCTGC
>CAYXEE010000250.1:0-1525 GCA_964463935.1 uncultured Chitinophagaceae bacterium
GAATGTTTTTTATATTCGTGTATTCGTGGCATAGTATTTTCTTTTTATTCGTGTATTCGTGGCAATGTATTTTCTTTTTATTCGTGTATTCGTGGCAATGTATTTTCTTTTTATTCGTGCATTCGTGGCATAGTCTTTCGATGTTACTTTTTCATTCGCATCAACACGTAAAATATCTTTCGTTTCAAATCGCGGTAACGTGAAATTACTTTCACATCGGTAAGTTGGGCATTCACATCTTCATTGCGTAGATCGTGCTGTTCATTAACATCATGTTTCTGAACGCTCTTTAATGAAATTTTTTGCTGGCGTGCAAGGTCTAAAAATCCGTTCCGCTCGGCAGAATTCCACGAGCTTACTTCATACACATATTCCTGCGAAAGTCCCACAGCATAAATATATCCTTTTTCGTTCGGCATTTGTTCAATCCATTTCGGTTCCGGAATATTTTTGATATTCTTTTTTTCAAATAGTTCATCGCCGAATTTGCACGCAGAATCCGCAATGAGCAAAACAATTTTTGTATTATCGGTAAACGAATCGGTAATTTTTAATCTCTCAAAATACCGCTCGGCAAGAGAGGAATCAAAATCAATAGCGTAGTTTGATCCCATTTCAAAAATTCCGGATTCAGTTGACCAGAATGCCTGCCCGCCGGAAATTTGGGAATTTTTGTAGCGCGCCAATGTAAAACACCCTTCTACAAATGCCGTTTGCATTGCCGATTGAGGATACACTGACGAGCGGATAATCATAGTTAGCGCATCGGTACAGGGTATTTTTTCGGGATTGAGAAACCACGCCGGATATGTCTGCGCAACAAGAATATTGCTTACTGATACCAGAAGAAACGTAAGTAACTTTTTCATAATTCATCCTTTGCAAATCTACGCAAAATATAAAGATTGCTTTTTTTGCGAACAATGTTTTAAATCAAAAAAAAATCCCCCGAATATTCGGGGGAAAATCTTTATTTTGCCGGAACTTCTTGTTGTTCCTTTTTGTAAGTTTTTTTCCGCGTAACACTTTTGCGTTTGCGTAAAAATTTCTTTTCAATGGATTTATCATCCGTTACTTTAAGTTCTTCTTCCTCAACGTCGGGATATTCATAAATTTCATATTTATAATTGCGCATAATAATTTTGTTGCCGTTGCGTCCAAGAACATACTGCGGAAGCATCGGAATTTTTCCTCCTCCGCCCGGCGCATCAATTACATAATATGGAATTGCAAGACCTGAAGTATGTCCGCGCAGTTTGTCCATAATTTCCAATCCAACGCTTACTGGCGTGCGGAAATGGTTGGCGCCTTTCGTAATATCTGCTTGATATAAATAATATGGACGAACGCGCATTTTTAATAACTTGCGCATCAATTCCAACATCACGTCAGGATCGTCGTTCACACCTTTCATCAATACCGCCTGGTTGCCAACGGGAATTCCTGCATCGGCAAGCATTGCGCACGCTTTTTCCGCTTCCGGCGTGCATTCCCACGGATGATTGAAATGCGTATTGACATACAC
>CAYXEE010000250.1:1563-4235 GCA_964463935.1 uncultured Chitinophagaceae bacterium
AGATTTGTTGTAATACGCTGCGGAAGAACGCACGGCATTTTTGTTCCGAGTCGAATAAGTTCTACATGCGGAATGGCGCGCAAGCCGCCGATAATTTTTTCCAGCATCACATCGGTAAGCATTAACGGATCGCCGCCGGAAAGAATTACATCGCGAATTTCAGGATGCGCGGCAATGTAATCTAAACCGGATTGTATGTACTTCATGCTGATTTTTCCTGAATCGCCGACTTTTCTTTTTCGAGTACAAAAACGGCAATACATGGAACACTGGCTTGTTGTTAAAAAGAGCGCGCGATCTGGATAACGATGCGTAATACTCGGCACCGGACTGTCCGCATCTTCATTCAGCGGATCTTCCGGAAGTCCGTCTTCTTCTAATTCTTTTGCATCGGGAATACATTGCAGCCAAATCGGGTCGCCCGGATAACGAATAAGCGAAAGATAATAGGGATTTATGCGCGTATGGAAAAGTGAATTTAATTTATCTGCTAATTCCGGTTCAAAATCGAAACGGTCAACAAGATCTTTTCCGCTGTCGACGCTAGCTCTGAGCATTTCTTGCCAGAGTTCCATAGAGTGTTCCTTTAATTGTGAGAAAATATTTTTTTAGAATCTCAGCAGGACAATTATTCTTTTTGTCCGATAACAATTATTTCTAATTGCTGCAATTGTTACAAATACTTGCCGTAAATTACTAAATCATCATCCGGCTTGTAATATTCTTTTATATGCGCAAGTTTTTCAAATCCCTTGCGTTCGTAAAACGCTCTTGTATTATCATACTTTGAAGTGGAAGAAGTTTCTGCAATAACTAATCTTCCATTTTTACTTTTCAAATATTCTTCAACATACTGAAGCAGTTCAGAGCCGATTCCTTTTCCATGGATTGCAGTATCAACAGCAATCCAATATAAATCGTATGTTGCAATTGTTGCCGGAGTCGGTCCGATACATATATACCCAGTTACATTCTCGTTTGTATCTACGCTTGTAAACATTTCATAATCTTTTTGATTCGGATTACTCAAATAGATTTCGAGAAGTTCAACCGCAATTGCAATTTCTTCGTCGTTAAAAACTCCGGTTGCAACAACAATATTTTTTATGTTTTCAAAATCTCCGCGAATCGTTTCACGTACTGCCATAATATTTCCAGCGTAAGAACTTATTTGTTCTTTTCAATAACTGAAGTTACGCAGATGGTCATGCTGAGCGAGGCGCGCTTAAGTTTGTAAGGATATCCTTCGGCGCATCCTTCAAAAAACGAAGGATTTGCTCAGGATGACCGTAATTTTTTGTGCCGAGTCGAAGCATTTTTTGATTTTGCGTAACTTCAGTCAATAATTATTTTTTCTCGGATAATACCGTTCTGATGCAAAACCGACAATCTTGCCGATAAGTTCTGCGTATGACAATCCGAATGTTTTTGCAGAGCGGAAAAATCCGGCATCAGTTGAAAGATCTGGATTCGGATTTACTTCCAGTACATACGGCTTGTTCTGATTTGTTAATCGTATATCAACGCGCGCGTAATCTCTGCATCCCATTAAATGAAATGCTTTCAATGAAATTTCTTTTACATATTGCTCAACATTCGGCTCAAGCGGCGCCGGACAAAATCCTTTTGTTCCTTCATACTCCACCGTTCCCTCCATCCACTTTGCATCGTATGTAACAATCTTCGGTTTATCTTCGGGCAGACCGGAAAAATCTATTTCAGAAATAGGCAGAACCGTCGGCGGATTATTTCCAAGAATACCAACGTTCAATTCTCTCCCTTCAATATATTCTTCAATTATCGCCGGCTGTTGAAATTTTTTAATAATAAATTCTGTTCGTTCGAATAACTCTTTAAAATTTCTTACAACAGAATTATTATCAATTCCAACGCTGGCGTCTTCCGCGCTCGGTTTAATAATTATTGGAAATTGAAGTTTTAAATCATCGTGCGAAAGCTCGTTTACATTTCCAACCAATCTAAATTTCGCAGTCGGAATTCCATTCACCGTAAGAATTTCTTTTGTCCGCGCTTTGTTCAAACAAGTTCCAAGCGTCATCGGTCCAGCGCCGGTATAAGCAAACCCGAGCAGTTCATAAATTCCACATACGTGCATTTCGTGAATTGCATGATCGCTAATACTTTCGACCATGTTAAAAATTACATCCGGCTTCATTGCTTTCAGATATGCAAGAAAACGATCCAAATCATCGGACATATTAAAAATTGAAGTTTCGTACCCAAGCGCTTTTAATGCAGATTGAATATCTTCTTTCTGTTCAATCACGCCAACTTCAGACATATCCACTTTGCCTTCAAGTTTTGCCGCAGAAACCCAACCGCGGGATAATTCTTGATTTAATCCGGTTTCAGTGGCAAACCTTTTGCTTCCATCAATTTCAACTGTCGGCTCGTTGTAAATAATTGCTATATGTGCTGGATTTTTCATTCTGTAATTAGACCGTATCGTTTTGCGCCGTAATTAAGCACTTCGTTCAACATCTGTTGATAATTTAATCCTGCCATTCTTGCGGCTTTGGGAAAACACGAATTATCTTCAATTTTCGGCAAAATTCCGGGTAAAGGGTTTATTTCAATTATGTTCGGTCTGCCATTTTTGTCTAAGCGAACATCAATTCTCGACCAATCTCGGCACCGAAGAACGCTATACG
>CAYXEE010000251.1:0-2192 GCA_964463935.1 uncultured Chitinophagaceae bacterium
TTAAAATCGCACGACAATGTAGTTGTGCTGAGAACATTTTCGAAAGCGTTTAGTCTTGCGGGCTTGCGCATTGGATATTTGCTTGCGCAGCCGGCGCTCGCGGCGGAAATATCAAAGCCGAAAATTCCATTTACGGTGAATAATTTTTCACAGCTTGTTGCAATGCGCCTGCTTGAACGCCGCGATCTTGTAAAAGAACGAATTGCGTACATTAAACAGCAAAAATTATGGCTGCATAAAAATTTAGAAAAGATAGATGGAGTTTCGGTGTTTCATTCAGACGCAAATTTTCTTATTTTTAAACCGCAAACGGATTCTAAAAAATTGTTCGATAATCTGTTGAAATCAAATGTTCTTGTAAGAGATATTAGTTCATATCCAATGCTGGAAAATACATTGCGCGTTAATGCAGGAACTGAAAAAGAGAATAAAGCGTTTATTTCTGCATTAAAGAAATTTTTATAACAAAGGAGTTCAATGAAAATTCTTGTTTTCGTTAATCACGTTCCCGATACGGAAGTGAAAGTAAACGTAGCGCCCGACAAAAAATCGCTCGACCCAAACGGCGTAAATTATATGCTCAATCCGTACGATGAATTTGCCGTTGAAGAAGCGTTAAAAACAAAACAAAAATTCGGCGGCGAAGTTGTCGTTGTCTCTCTTGGCGGCGATGCGAACAAAGAGACGCTTCGCAAAGCTCTTGCAATGGGCTGCGATAAAGCGGTACTGCTCAAAGATGCTTCGGTGCGCGATTCCTATGCAGTTGCATCTGCGCTTGCAGATTATGCAAAAGAATACGGCGCAGAAATTATTTTCTGCGGCAAGCAATCCATTGATTATGATGATTCGCAAGTCGGCGGAATTGTTGCAGAACTTCTTGGCGTTGCATCTGTTTCTGTTGTAGTAAAATTAGAAATTACCGACGGCGCGATTGTTGCCGAGCGTGAAATTGACGGCGGGCATGAAATTGTTCATGCAAAACTTCCCGCGGTTATTACTGCGCAAAAAGGTTTAAATGAGCCGCGCTATCCTTCGTTGAAGGGTATTATGGAATCGAAACGCAAACCGATTGAAGAAAAAATTCCGGCTGTAGTTGAATCCAGAGTGGAAGTAACGGAAATGCGGAAGCCGGCGGCAAAACCTGCAGGAAAAATAATCGGCGCCGATGCGGCGGCGGCGGCAGAATTAGTGCGCTTGCTTCACGAAGAAGCGAAAGTAATTTAATATAGAAAATGATGCCGTGACCAAAATTGTATTAAATAAAGATCGCTTTTTTACACTTCTAACTAAAGCTAACGAGGTAGAAGGGTTTGATAATTTTAAAGATTCATTATTGGAAATAAAACACAGCTTAAAAGATATTAAAAAAGATTCAAAAGGTATTTTAAATATTTCAAGTAACGGCGAAACTATTGAATTTCAATCAAAATTTATTAACGATGCCTTAGATCAAGTTCTTGATTCTCAAACAATTGAACGCGCTAAATACTATGTTGAAAGATTAAAAAAAGCAGTTGTTGAAGTTAAAACAAATAAAATTAATGATATCAATCTTAACAGATGGAAAGAAAATGAAGATATTATTACAGATAGTTTGTGGTTGTTAGGAAAGCGCGATAATTCAGGCGCTCATAATGCAAGTTATTGGGGAAATTTTGTACCACAAATCCCAAATCAATTACTAAAAAGATATACTAAAAAAGGCGATTGGGTATTGGATACTTTTCTTGGTTCAGGCACTACTTTAATAGAATCGCAGCGACTAGAACGAAACGGAATTGGAATCGAATTACAACCGAGCGTTGCAGAAATAGCTACCCAAAATATTGAAAAAGAATCGCATAACAAAAAAACTACAAATAAAATTATTGTCGGCGATAGCGCAAAAGTTAACTATAAAGAAATACTCAACGACTTAAAAATTAAGAATGTTCAATTGGTAATTATGCACCCGCCGTATTGGGATATTATTAAATTTAGCAATCAACAAAATGATTTATCAAATTTAAAGACCATAGAATCATTCTTACAAATATTTGGAGAAATAGTAGAGAATGCGGCAAGCGTATTGGAACGAAATAGATATTTATCGGTTGTTATTGGCGATAAATATTCTAAAGGGGAATGGATTCCGTTAGGTTTTTATTGTATGCAAGAAGTTCTTAAAAGAAAATTTCAATTAAAATCAATTA
>CAYXEE010000251.1:2204-4229 GCA_964463935.1 uncultured Chitinophagaceae bacterium
TTGTAAAGAATTTTGAAGAAACAAAAGCAAAGCGCAATCAAAAGGAAATATGGAGATATAGAGCGCTGGTTGGCGGTTTCTACATATTTAAACACGAGTATATATTTTTATTTAAGAAGATCAAATAGATGGAATATAGTCTTTCAAAATTATCGGTTGACTTGGCGAAAAAAATATTAGCAAATAAAAATAATGCCATAGAATACCTAAAAAATTGAGCAACGAAATTGAGATTTCAGAGATTGATCAAATTAAAAAAAGTTCAAGCACTTCTGAGATTTGGAACTTGGTTGTTAAATACTGGGATTATGAAAAGAGTAAACAAATCATCAGAGCATTATTTAAGAAAACTAATAAATATCTGGGAGGTAAAGAATCTGAATATGCTATTCAGCAGCTTCTGGATGAATGGAAGGACCTAGGGCTCGGATCAGTAGAATGGCCATGCAGTCAAGGTGATTTTGACGGCTTCGTGCAAAGAATAAATAGTTTGGTTGATTCGGGTATTGTTAAAGATAACAAAGTAAAAGAAGCAGCAGTTAAATATCGCAGATTAAAAGAAATCAATACTGTGCGAAATGATTATTTGGAAACTTTAATTTTCGATAAAAACGAAAATATAGTTCCTACATTAGATCATAGAAGAGGGGTTGATTTTTTTTATCAATGGAATATCTTTTGATCAAAAAGTTTCTAAGAGTCCCACGAAAGAGTTTAAAAATGATTTTGGTGAAAATTGGAAAATTGAAGCCCAAAAAAATCCTTTGAAAGTAGCCGAGTATTTGTATCAAAACCAAGACGAGGGACGATTTGGACATGATCCGAGATTATATATAGTTTATTTAGATGAGGACATTCCAGTTTCTAAATTAAAAGAAAAAATTGATGAAGTTGATATTATGAAGCCGTCAGAAATAACTTTTCAATATAAACACAAAACAGGCGGTCTTAAAGCATACAAAACAAGTTGTTTTGTTGTACTTTTAAGTAACTAGAGAAAGTAACATTATGAAAATCATCGCATTTGCAGAACAAAGAAATTCTCAGTTTAAGAAAACGGCTTTTGAAGTTGTAACGGCGGCAAAAAAAATTGCAGATGAGCGTAACGCTGAATGTATCGCGCTTGTCATCGGAAACAATGTTGCATTGTTTGCAGGCGAACTTGGCGGATTCGGCGCGTCAAAAGTTATTGTTGTTGAAGATTCGCGTTTGGAAAATTATTCTACAACGGCATACGCAAAAGTAATTGCAGAAATTGTTAAAACAGAAAACGCTGAAACGCTTTTTCTCTCTGCAAGTTCTTTGGGAAAAGATGTTGCGCCGCGCGTTGCCGTAAAATTGCAAGCGGGTCTTGCGTCAGATTGTATTGCATTACATAATGTGAACGGTGAAATTATTGCCGTTCGTCCGGTGTATGCCGGCAAAGGAATGATAGATGTTTCCGTAAAAACTTCCGTTAAAATTTTTTCGCTGCGTCCGAATGTGTTTACGGCTGGAATTTCTTCCGGCGCTTCCGCTGTAGTTGAAAAAAAGAGCGTTGAATTGTCCGATGCAGATTTCAGCGCAGTTGTGAAAGAAATAAAACAAGCCAGCGGAAAAAAAGATGTAACCGAAGCCGATATTATTGTTACCGGCGGCAGAGGATTAAAAGGACCGGAAAATTTCAAAATGATTGAAGAACTTGCCGAATCGTTTGGCGGCGCAGTAGGCGCTTCGCGCGCTGTTGTTGATGCCGGTTGGCGTCCGCACGACGAACAAGTAGGGCAAACGGGGAAAACTGTATCGCCGTCGTTATATGTTGCCGTTGCGGTTTCCGGCGCGGTTCAGCACTTAGCCGGAATGTCGTCTTCAAAATATATTGTTGCAGTAAATAAAGATAAAGATGCGCCGATTTTTTCCGTTGCAGATTACGGAATTGTCGGCGATGCGTTTGAAGTTATTCCCGCAATCAATGCGGAAGTAAAAAAACTTCTTGGAAAATAATAATATGTATTGCGGAATTCTGTGAAAATATTTACGTTCACA
>CAYXEE010000252.1:0-4223 GCA_964463935.1 uncultured Chitinophagaceae bacterium
AATCTTACAGTAGCGGCATATTATTGTTATCTTGAATCGTGGACTTTAGCGTACGTTTGGTATTCAATCACCGGCGCATTCAGCGGAAAAGATGCCGCGCAAATTGCAAACTTTTTTAACGAATACGTCGGCGTTCACGACGGTTCTCTTATAGATTTCCCTCCTACAGCTCTCTTCTTTTTCTTTGTTACACTCGGTTTAAATATTTGGATTCTCTCACGCGGAATTAGCAAAGGAATTGAAATTGCATCCAAAATAGGAATGCCGATGTTAATTCTTTTTGGAATTTTTCTAGCAATCCGTTCTCTTACGCTCGATGCCGGCGAGAGCGGCGCCGTTAACGATGCAACTGTTGGTTTAAACTTTTTATGGAATCCGCAGTTTGATTCACTTCTTAATCCTAAAGTGTGGATGGCGGCTGCAGGACAAATCTTTTTTACCCTTTCAGTCGGTATGGGTTCTATTCATTGTTACGCCGCATACGTAAAAGAAAAAGAAGATATTGCGCTCAACGGCGCTTCGGCAGGATGGATGAATGAATTTGTTGAAGTTATTCTCGGCGGCTCAATTGTTATTCCCATCGCAGTCGCATATCTCGGTTTAGATTGGACTAAAGATAACGCCGGTTTAATGATGGGCTTTAAAACAATGCCGACACTCTTTGCACATTGGGGACCTTTTCTTGCGGCTATTGCCGGCTTAGCGTGGTTCGGATTATTATTTTTTGCCGGTATTACAAGTTCACTTGCTATGGGACAACCGATTATGGCGTTCTTACAAGATGAGTTTAAGTTTACAAGAAAACGTTCCGCTTTGTCAGTCGGCGTGTTAATTATGATTCTTTCTTTGTGGTGCGTAATTTTCTTCGGCGCTGGAGCTTTTGGAGAATTTGACGATTGGTCTGGAACATTTTCTTTAGTTGTTTTTGCATTGTTAGAAACTATTGCTTTCGCTTGGGTTTTTGGAATGGAAAAAGGTTGGGAAGAAATTACTCGCGGCGCCGATATGAAAGTTCCTTATTTCTTCAAATATGTTATTAAGTATGTTACTCCCGTATTTTTATTAGTTGTATTCATCGGCGCGCTAATTGCCCCCGCAGGCGGAGACTGGGCTGGACAACTGCAAAGTTTATTCAGCGGCGCCGGCTGGAATTTTGACAGCGGATCAATTATTGGAAAAATTCTCCATATTGGATTTGAAGATACGCGCTGGTTTATAGACGGCGAACCGACAAGAGTTTTTATTATTGATATTACACGCATGCTGCTTCTTGCCGTATTTATTGGAATTGCATTGCTCATCAGAAGCGCTTGGAAAAAGAATCATTCAAATTAAGGAATAAAAAAATGACCACAGCAGCAATTATTACCATCAGTCTTACGTGGATTATTATTGCAAGTTTTACCGGATACTTTTTTGTTAAAGTATTACTAACTCCACAAGAAAAAGAAAAATAAACTCTAAAATTTTCTAATAGAAACATCTGAAAAATTGGTTGTCCATTGTCATTCTGAGCGAAGAATCTCGTTCTTGTTTTTGAGTCGAAAAGCGAGATTCCCCGCCTGACCGCTGGCGGGCAGTATCCTCGGAATGACATTGATGGCAGATTTTTCAGATGTCTCTACTATTATTCAATACAAAATGAGGAAGATTTTTCTTCCTCTTTTTTTATTTTCAAACTAAACTTATGATTGAAATTATTTCCATTCTTCCGTTCGTTAGCTTGCTTTTGCTTATTGCTCTCGCTCCTCTTTTCTTTGCAGATTGGTGGAGCAAACATTATCCAAAAGTTTCGCTCTTACTTGGCTCATCGGTTGCGCTCTACTATATTTTCGGGCTGAATGAATCTGAAATTGTTTTTCATACTATGAGCGAATATTTTAGTTTTATAGTTTTAATCGGCGCGTTGTTTGTTGTCTCCGGCGGAATAAATATTTCCACGCACGACTTAGCATCGCCGATGGAAAATATTATTTTCCTTTTTGTCGGCGCTGTTATTGCAAATTTAATCGGAACAACAGGCGCATCAATGCTTCTTATTCGTCCATGGATACGAATGAATAAAATTCGCATCGCACCGTATCACATTGTGTTTTTTATTTTTATCATTTCAAATGTTGGAGGAGCGTTAACGCCAATCGGCGATCCTCCGTTATTTATCGGTTATTTAAAAGGAATTCCATTCTTCTGGGTAATTTCAAAAACATTTCCAATGTGGAGCGTAGGAATTTCACTTCTGCTTGTAATGTTCTTTTTTCTCGATAGAAAAAATTTTCATTCTGCTCCTCGCACAATTCAAACAAGAGCGAAAAAACACGATGAATGGAAATTTCAAGGATTAACAAATATATTTTTCTTGTTCATAATTCTTTCTGCAGTCTTTATTTCTTCCCCTCCATTTTTGCGTGAAGCAGTAATTCTCGCCGCTGCAGCCGGATCATATTTTACCACGAAGAAAACAGTCCATCAGGCAAATCATTTTAATTTTCATCCAATTCAAGAAGTAGCGATTATTTTTGCAGGAATTTTTGCAACAATGATACCAGCGTTGGAGTTACTGCGCCACAGCGCATCTTCAATAAATTATCTCTCAAGTTCATTTTTCTTTTGGAATACAGGAATTCTTTCCAGCTTTTTAGATAATGCTCCTACGTATCTCAGTTTTTTCAATGTTGCCGTTGGCAGTATGCCGGATTCTACTATGCCTGTTCATGTATTGTTAAATTCCCCTGACTTTGCGCATCACATTGTCGCAATTAGCGTCGGCGCAGTATTTTTTGGCGCAAATACATACATAGGAAATGGTCCAAATTTTATGGTAAAATCAATTGCCGACCATTACCATATTCATACGCCCTCGTTTATTCGTTACATAACGCACTATTCTATACCGTTTATGATTCCAATGCTTATTGTGGTATGGCTTCTGTTTTTTACATAAAGTTCTTGTAAAATCATTCTAAGTTTTTTAGATTTGCATAGTTTATTAGAATAAACCCCGAAAACATCGGGGTTTGTTGTTTAGAGTAATCTTAAACGATTAATTCAATCTTTCACCAAACAAAATAAGGAGTGTTCGAATGGATTTTTTTAATCCTTCTGTAGTAAATATTGCAATCGGAATTTTCGGTATGCTTGTTTCTATTGGAATTTATTTTTCTCTTAAAGCAAAACCATCCGGTAACGAAAGAATGCAAAGTATTGCATCTGAAATTTATACTGGAGCAATGGCATTCCTTCGCCGTGAATATACTGTTCTAGCAATTTTTGTAATTATAGTTGCTGTTATTCTTTCTTTAACGCTTGGCATTTCAACCGGATCGGCATTTGTCAGCGGCGCAATCTGTTCTATGCTTGCAGGTTTTTTTGGTATGAAAGCGGCAACATTAGCAAACGTTCGCACAACTGAAGCGGCTCGCTCTAAAGGTGAAGGAGAAGCGCTCTTAACAGCTTTTAACGGCGGCGCCGTTATGGGATTAAGCGTTGCGAGTATTGGACTTGTTGGCGTTGGAATTTTCTTTTATTTATTTGGAACGCCTGAACATGCAAACGCAATAAGCGGTTTTGCAATGGGCGCAAGTTCTATTGCGCTTTTCGCAAGAGTCGGCGGCGGAATTTATACAAAAGCTGCCGATGTTGGTTCCGATCTTGTCGGCAAAGTTGAAGCCGGAATTCCGGAAGACGATCCTCGCAATCCCGGTGTTATTGCAGATAATGTCGGCGATAATGTCGGCGATGTTGCAGGTATGGGTGCGGATATTTTTGAATCGTATGTCGGCTCAATTATAGCAACAATTGCAATTGCGGCTACATTAACCGCTATAGAATTACCAAAACTTGCCGCAGACGGAATTGTTCTCGAATCAACAAAAGCAATTTTAATGTCGCTTCCAATGATCCTTGCAGGAATTGGTTTAGTAGCTTCGTTAATCGGTATTGCTTCTATGAAAATTCTTAAAAACTTTTCTCCTGCAGTTGCTTTACGCTATTCTACATTTATTGCTGCCGGACTTTTTCTTGTTGGCGCGTATTATTATGTTTTCACAACACATGTAAACAACAATGTTTTCATTGCAATTTTACTTGGCGCTCTTTCTGGCGTAGCGATTGGTTTAGTAACAGAGTTCTATACTGCTGCTTCTCCGATGAAACGAATTGTAACAGCAAGCAAAACCGGTCCTGCAACAAACTGTAAATCAAAAATTTTACCTTTTGTTGCCCTT